>JANQFW010000023.1 GCA_028277625.1 Candidatus Gastranaerophilales bacterium
GAAATAAGATCACAATTTTCTACAAAACAGCTAAAGGCAGTTAGTGCCTTAAGTGAAATAAATGAAAGAATCCTTGAAGAAATAGAAATAATAAAAGAAAAATTTGATAATCATCATAAATGGTCAGACATTTTCCCTCTGATGCTGCGTGATTTTGCAGAATTAAAAATAGAACTCCCCACAGAATTTGTAGTGCTAAGGCCCTGGTCAATCAATGAATATGAATTACCGCAAGAAACCGCCGAAAGTGAGCGCTTATTCAAAAAATTGACAAATGTTACTAAAAAAATATTGTCTGAACTAAAGCAAATACACTTGAATCAAGACCTGTTTATGGATCAAGTCCCGGACCAGGTAGGATACAGTGATGTTAAAGAAATCGTACACCTGCCGATACCAAAAGATTGCCCAAGTTCAGATACCAAAGATATCTCCTACCCGCCTTACCATGAGGGTTTTGCGCAAAATCCTCTGATTAGAATAATAGACGCACACAAAGAGCTGCTTTACAAAGTTCGCTACGTGCGTAAATCTCAGTTTGAACTCGAAAAAGTCAAGCATAATATATGCTTAAAAGACGACTATCTTAGATTGGCCCGAAATAAATATTATGACCCATACAAAAAAGACGAAATTAAATATTTCAGTTACGAAACCTGGAAAGATGAACCTGCAACCGCGGAAAAAGAAGAACAGATGTATAATGAACATTACGAGTATTACAAGGATTGCAAGGAACGAGACAGAGAAGAAAGAATATACAAAGCTAAAAGGCGTAAAGAGAGAAAAATTAATGCCGTAGAGCAAAACAAGTTTATTGAGCAGGCTTGGGAAGAAGCAAAGCAAGAAGTAAAAGAGAAAGCTTTATATATTAGAGCTTGGGACAGGTTAGACAACTTTAAACTTGGCAAGTATAGGCTAGTAAAAGCCGGCTCCGGTTCTAAGCTGGAGAATTCAAAGAGTTTCAAAGAAATGCCTGTTGTTGCAAAGGTGGCTGATGCTGCTTCAGCAGGCGATAATAATATTTTAAGAGATGAAAATAATCAAATAAATAATAATATAATAGACATAAATAGCAATAAAAAAGAAGAATTAAACAAGAAAAAGCCACACTATTAGTAGCTATAAGTCAATAGTTTAAATAAAAAGACAATGATACGCTCTTTAAGTAGATAAAGAGGGGTAGTTATCGTTGTCTTTTTTATCTTTTTATATCGAAAGGTAAATAAAAAGTTTTTTATCATTACATATTTATAGTTTTTTGCTAAAATGATTTTGGCCTGAGACTTAAGAGATAAAATATACAAAAATGGATAATCAAAAATACTGGATAGCTTTTTCCAAAATTGGGTTTCCTAACGGCAGATTTCAATTAAAACTATGGGAACATTTTAAATCTATTAAAGAAGCCTGGCTTGCTTCTTATTCCGACTTAATATCAGTTAAGGGTATTAATCTTGAGCATGTACAAAAATTCGTAGATGAAAGACAAAAGGTTAACCCCGATGTTTTATTAAACTATTTATATGATAAAAATATCAAATTTTTAACAATAGAAGATGAAACATATCCTGAAAGCTTAAAAGCTATAAAAGACACTCCTCCTATACTTTTTTACAAAGGCAACTTGGCGCAATGCAACTTAAATAAATCTTTAGCTATTGTCGGCAGCAGGAAATCAAGCTTTGGCATAAAAGATATACTTAATAAGATAATTTGTAATCTTGCTGGACAAGATATAACTATAGTAAGCGGTTTAGCCCTAGGTATTGACGCATACGCCCATCAAGCAGCACTTGATTATGATTTAAAAACAATTGCTGTTGTTGGCGCAGGCGTAGAGTATATTTACCCAAAAGAAAATAAAGAACTTTATAAAAAAATATGCGATAAAGGAGTGGTACTCTCCGAGTATTGGCCGGAGGAAAGAGCTGATACCTGGAAGTTTCCTCAACGCAACAGGATTATCAGTGCACTATCCCAAGGTACTCTGGTAGCAGAAGCAGGACTTAAAAGCGGCGCACTTATAACCGCAAAAACCTGTCTTGATCAGAAAAAAGAGTTAATGTGCATACCCGGCAGCGTTGCAAACCCTAATACCCAAGGTGTTAATAAGCTAATTAAAGATGGCGCAAAAATAGTTGATTGCGCTCAAGATATATTTAAATATTTAAAGTGGAACAAAACTTGTACAATAACTACTAATAATAAAGAAAATAATGAAGTTGAAAATAATCTTCTTGACAATGAGAAAAAAATATACGAAATTTTAAATTTAGAGACCAAAAGTTTTGATGAAATTTTAGCTGAATCAAAGTTGAATGTTGATGAACTTATGGTAATATTAACTACGATGGAACTTAATGGGATCATAAAAGAAGTTCCCGGACAAAAATATATGAAGCAGTGTTTGTAATAAATAGGTTAAAGACATAATGGCAAAAGCAAGTACAAAAAAGAAAGTAAAAAAAGAAGAAGAAAAAGAAGCTACTAAAGAGACTAAAGCTTCCAAGGGGAAAAAGTCTTTGGTTATAGTTGAGTCCCCTGCAAAAGCAAAAACCATTAAAAAGATTTTAGGTACCGGATTTCAGATAAAAGCATCAGTGGGGCATATTAGAGACTTACCTAAAAAGAAAATTGGCGTTGATGTAAAAAATAACTATGAGCCTGAATATACTATTATGACTGGGAAAGAAAAGGTTGTTGAAGAACTTAACGAAGCCGCTGTAAACTCTGATAAAGTCTTTCTCGCACCTGACCCTGACCGTGAAGGGGAAGCCATTGCTTGGCATATTGCATCTATTCTTGATAAGCCTCAAGATGATATATTAAGAATAGAATTTAACGAAATTACTAAAACCGCTATTAAAGAAGCTATTAATCATCCTAGAGATATAAATATGGACATGGTTAATGCTCAACAGGCAAGAAGAATTCTGGACAGACTGGTAGGATATAAAATAAGTCCTATTTTATGGCAAAAAGTTGGTAAAGGTCTATCTGCAGGTCGGGTACAAAGTGTAGCTGTTAGAATTATATGTGAAAGAGAAGCTGAAATTGAAGCATTTGTCTCAAAAGAATATTGGACAATAGACGGTGACTTCTCCAAGCCAAAGTCTTCAACCACATTTTCCGCTGAATTAACGAAGTATGATGGCAAAAAAATAGAAATCAATAACGAAGAAGAATCTCAAAAAATTGTGGATGTTTTAACTAAAGATAATGTTGAATTTTTGGTATCTAAAGTTTCTAATAGAGAAACGCAACGTAAGCCGCAAGCTCCTTTTATTACAAGTACACTTCAACGAGAAGCAAGTACAAGACTAGGTTATAGTGTTAAAAAGACTATGCAAGTTGCTCAAAAACTTTATGAAGGTATTGAACTGGGAGAAAGTGGACATGTAGGTTTGATTACATATATGCGAACCGATAGCACCCGTATTTCTGACGAAGCTAGAGATGCAGCTAAAGATTATATAGTAAATCACTACGGAAAAAATTATTATCCGGAAACAGCGAGAGTTTATAGCAAAAAGAAGGGTAAAAATACACAAGATGCTCACGAAGCAGTAAGACCTTCTTATGTTGATAAATCTCCAGATGCTATTAAACAATATTTAACAAGTGAACAATACAGACTTTATAAACTTATCTGGGAAAGATTTGTAGCAAGCCAAATGGAAAGTGCCAAAGTAAAAACAACTTCTGCTGAAATTACTGCTGAAAACTATACTTTTAGGGCCAGCACCAGCAAAATTACTTTTGACGGCTTTTTAATCGTTTACGATGATAGAGATGATGAAAGTAAAAATAAAAATATACCGGACTTAGCCAAAAATACCGTGCTAAAATTAAGAAAAATTACCCCTAAGCAGCACTTTACACAGCCACCACCAAGGTATTCTGAGGCGACACTTGTAAAGACCTTAGAAGAATTGGGTATCGGGCGTCCAAGTACTTACGCACCAACTATTGCTACTATCCAAGATAGAGGATATGTTATTAAGCAAGAAAAAGCTTTGGCGCCTACACCACTGGGGCAAACTGTAAATGAGCTTATGGTTAAACACTTTACAGATATTGTTGATGTTAACTTTACCGCAGGTATGGAAAATAAGCTTGATGAAATAGCTGAAAATAAAGCAGTATGGCAGGGTATTCTTGGTGAATTTTATGAGCCTTTCGCTGAAGTATTGAAAAAAGCTAAAAAAGAAATTGAAAAAATCGAAATACTAACAGAACATGTATGTACAAATTGCGGAAAGCCAATGGCTATTAAGTCAAGTAGATGGGGTAGCCAATTCTTAGGGTGTTCGGGTTATCCTGATTGTAAAACAACAATGCCACTTACTAAAGATTTAAAACCCGCACCTGAAGATAGACCTTCTGATGAAGTTTGTGAAAAATGCGACTCACCTATGGTTATTAAGTATGGCCCTTACGGTGACTATCTGGCATGTACTAATGAAGATTGCAAAACTAAAAAGAAATTTGTTAAGAAAACAGGTGTGGCATGTCCTAAAGAAGAATGCGAAGGCGAGTTAATAGAGAAAAAATCTCGTTATGGCAAAGTGTTCTATGGATGCGATAAGTATCCTGATTGTAACTTTGCGCTATGGCACGAACCAACAGGAGAGAAATGTCCCGACTGTGGGGAAATGCTGGTTCATAAAAGACTTAAGCGTGGTGACAAAATTGCTTGTTCAGCTAAAGGGTGTAAATATTCTAAAGAAGTTGACGAGCAGCCGGAAGCAAAAAAAAATGATTAAACTGGGTGTTATTGGTTATCCGCTGGCACATTCTTTGTCACCGACAATGCATAACACTGCTTTAAAATTCAAAAATATCGAAGGAAGCTATGTAGTACTAGAAACCCCTGAAGATAAACTGGCGGATACTATTGAATATATGAAAAAGCAAAAATTTAGAGGGTTTAATGTAACTATTCCTTATAAGGTCGATATAATAAAGTTTATTGATGAAATCGATAACTTGGCAAAAATTACAGGTGCGGTAAACGCTGTTGTTATATCTGATGATGGTAAGCTAAAAGGTTATAATACCGATATAAGCGGATTTATTAATGCAATACCTAAAGAGAAACTTGATAATTTGTCAGGCAAAAAAGCTACTGTATTAGGTACTGGAGGTGCTGCACGAGCAATATGTTCAGCGTTGTTAAATGCGGATATAAATGATCTTACTCTATATGCTAGAGCCCCCGCAAAGGGAGAAGATTTAAAAGAAATTCTGATGTCTAACTTTGTGGGAGCAAACATATCTATTAAACAATTAGAGGAAAATATAGATTTATCTGATATAGCAATTCTTGTAAATACTACGCCTGTTGGTATGTATGGTAAAAGTGAAGGGCAGTCGCCTGTATCTGAATCATCTATTGCAACATTGCCAGTTAATGCTATAGTTTATGATATTATTTATAGACCTAAAACTACTAAGCTACTTGAGTATGCCCAGGGTAGAAACTTAGTTACAATAGATGGAACTGAGATGTTAGTATTGCAAGGAGCAAAAGCTCTTGAGTATTGGATTGAACAAGAACCACCCGTTGATGCAATGAGAGAGGCTCTTAATAGTTGCTTTGTGTAGACTTATAAAGGATATGTATTGAAGTGGAAAATAAAAAGGATGATAAAGCTATATCGGTGCTGGCGGCTGGTCATTTTACCAGTGATTTGTATGGTGGGTTTATTACGCCTATATTGCCATTTATTGCACAGAGCTTAGCTATTTCACTTGATTTTGTTGGACTGATATTATCGATTGCGCATATTTCTGCTTCTATTTTTCAGCCGGTGTATGGTTATTTAGCTGATTTTATCTCTAGAAGATTTTTTGTCTTTTGGGGTACTATTATGGCGGCGTTTTTTATAAGTTTGACGGGTATTGTTGATAATGTTTATTTATTAATAGCCGTAATCTTCTTTGGGAGTATGGGTGTGGGTATGTTTCATCCGCAGGCTACAGCATTTGCAGGCTATTTTAGTAAAAAAAATATAAACCGACGTATGGGATTATTTATGGCCAGTGGGACAGCTGGCTTTGCTTCGGGGCCGTTTTTATCATCTGTTCTTGTGGAAAAATTTGGTTTAACTTCAACGGTTTGGGCTATAATCCCAGGGTTACTTGTAGCATTATTAATATATAAATATTTACCTAAGATAAAAATTAAATCTAAGCGCACCAGCGTAAAAGATACTTTTAAAATGTTGGGGGGCATAAAGTCTAAGCTTTTTCCATTGATTATGATCTCTGTGTGTAGGGCATTGATTGTAATGTCTATTGGTAACTATATGCCGTTTTTATGGAAAGAAAATAACTATCCTGTAATTATGAATGGTGTTTTAATATGTATATTTTCTTTATTAGGTGGTATGTCTTCTTATTTAGGAGGTCAATTGGCTGATAAGATTGATAATAAAAAAATTTTATACTGGTCATTTATTCCTGTTATCCCGTGCTTAATAGGTTCGTTGTATTTTCTTGACAGTGTTCCTTTTTTATCTTTTGCTTTCTACTTGTTGGTTGGTTTTATTATAATGCTGGCTTTTCCTTTGAACATAATTATTGCCCAAAAAGCTGCCCCTGAAAATACAGCTACTGTGTCTGGTATTATAGGCGGTTTTAGTTGGGGGATTGCAGGCTTGATGCTATACCCTATAGGGGTATTGTCATCTATTTATGGTATTTCGACCGTGTTAATGTTTATTGCGCTAGTTCCATTAATCAGCATAGTTGCCATCAAGTATTTAAAATTAACTGCCTAAGGCACATTCTCTGTTCACCTTTGGGTCACCAAATTAGCTTAATGTATACACTTCAACTTTAATAATATATAAGCTCTAATATTTAGAGTAAGTCTTGTTGCTCAAGCTCTACTAAAACATTTTGTAAATGTGTATCAAGATACTTAAAGACTTCTTGAAGCCGCTCCTTATCATACAAATATAAATACCCAATTAACGCCTCAAAGGCTGTACTTAACCTATGCAACTTTTGATTTATCCTTCTTGCAGTTGTTACAGAAATATTTCTGGCTCTTCTTATAATATCTTTTTCTTTTTCTGTCACAAAATCTTTTATGTAAGCTAATAAATCAGCCTGAAAAGCTGCATTAACAAGCTTAGTCGTTATTTTATGCAACTTTTCAGGTTTAGGTGTCATATATATTGTTTTTTCTCTTACATAAAGCTCATACACAGCATCTCCAATGTGAGCATAAGACCTTATAGGAATATCTGTTATTTTATTCATTGCAGAGTCCAGCTTGTTTTTCCATCTTTTTGATCTTTTAATTCTATACCTATTTCAATTAGATCATTTCGTACTTTATCAGCTATCGCCCAATTTTTCTGATCTCTTGCTTCATTTCTTACTGATAAAAGCACTTCCATTAGTTGAATTACCAGCTCATCAGCCGCACCTTGAACTTTTTGTAAATCAAAGCCCAAAATTTCTGATAACCTTAATAATAAAGCAACACACAATTGAGCATCATCTGGTTTTGAATCATTTTTGCACTTTTGAGCATTATTTGCCAAATCAAATAAGATAGCCAAAGCCTTTGACGTATTAAAGTCATCATCCATAGAATTAATAAAGTTCAAAATGCATTTTATTACATATTCTATAATCTCTTCAGACACTCCATTAGTTAAATATTCGATTTTATCTATATCATGAAATGGAAAACAGCCTTTATTAACAATTTCTCCAATTATTAAATCCAACGCCTTAGTACATTTTTCTAAGCCTTCAGCAATTGGAATATCTTCAATAGAATTTTTTAATCGCCTTACGCCGGCCTTTGCACTTTGCAGCCCCTCATCACCAAATTCGATAGGCATTCTGTAGTGATTAGTTAATATGAAAAATCTTATAGTATTTGCATCATACTTTTCTATCAAATCCTGAATAGTTACAAAGTTGCCAAGTGATTTTGACATTTTTTCCTGATTAATAACCACAAATCCATTGTGCATCCAATATTTAGCAAAATCAGCATCATAAGCAGCCTCAGACTGAGCTTTTTCATTTTCATGATGAGGAAAAATTAAATCTTGTCCTCCAGCATGAATATCAATAGTATCCCCAAGGTGTTTTTTCACCATCGCTGAGCACTCTAAGTGCCAACCAGGCCTACCTTTGCCCCAAGGACTATCCCAACTTATTTCATCTGGTTTTGCAACTTTCCACAGCGCAAAATCCATTGGCTCTTCTTTTTCTTCAGAAGCTTCTACTCGTGCTCCAGCTTGCATATCATCCAAGTTTTGCTTACACAAATGACCATATTTACCTGTTTTAGCGAACTTAGCAACCCTAAAGTAAACATTGCCATTGCATTCATATGCATATTCTTTTTCAACCAAAGTCTTTACAAGGTCTATCATCGCTTGAATATTGTCAGTTGCCTTAGGTTCAATATCAGGAGGCAAAATATTAAGCTCATTCATTGATTTTACAAATTCTAAATAATATTTTTCAGCTATTTCATGGGTGGTTGAATTAGTTGACTTAGCTTTATTTATAATTTTATCATCGATATCAGTAATATTTCTTGCATAAACTACATCATAACCTCTAAATCTTAAATATCTGACCACCATATCCCAAGTAATATAACATCTTGCATGTCCTAAATGCGGTAAGTCATATACAGTAGGTCCACATACATACATTGTTACTTTTTTATCCTGTTTGGTAACAAACTCTTCTACACTACGGGATAAAGTATTGTAAACCTTCATATTTGCATCCTCATTTCATTAATTATTTTATTATTGCCTTGTCTACTCTATTCAAGACCCTGTCTTTGCCAAGCAGTGATATTATTATTGCAATATCAGCTCCTTGTGTTCTGCCGCTCAGAGCTGCGCGTATCGCCCACATTATCTGCTTTGGTTTTAACCCAGTCATAGATTTTCTAAAATCAGCAAGTTGGTTATGAATTTCATCAAGGTTATCATAATCGATAGTATGTGCCAGATCTCTAAAGCTGTTTAACACCTGCTGAGATTCAGGAAGCTCTATTACTTCTTTTTGTATTTTTTCATCTATTTCTACACTATCACCAAAAAAGTAAATAACAGCTTCTGGAATTTCACTGAGTATTACCAGATTTTTCCTTATAGAATCAATAATTTGGGCTAATTGTTCTTCTGTATATATGCTCAAATCAAAGCCTTTAAGATAGTTTTTAGCTCTATTTGTTAAATCTTCAATGATTAAATTTCTTATATACTGTCCATTCATCCAATTTAATTTATCAAATTCAAAAATAGCAGGGCTAGGAGATACTTTTTCCAACTTGAACAACTTAATAATTTCTTGCAGCTCAAGGACTTCCCTATTATCAGCAGGAGACCAGCCTAGTAGAGACAAAAAGTTAACAAACGCTTCAGGTAAATAGCCCTGGGCAATAAACTCACTCACTGCAGTAGCTCCATGACGTTTAGATAACTTAGACCTATCCGGCGCTAATATCATTCCAACATGAGCATAAGTTGGTACTACGGCATCTAAAGCTCTATAAATAAATATTTGCTTAGGGGTATTTGATATATGATCCTCTCCTCTTATAACGTGAGAAATTTTCATTTCCATATCATCAATTACAACAGCAAAATTATAAGTAGGAGTCCCATTTGACTTCATTATGACAAAATCATCAATCAAATTAGTATCAAACTCAACCTGTCCTCTAACTATATCGTCAAAAGCAAGCTTTTCTGACGGGGTACAAAATCTTATAACAGGCTCTCTTCCTTCATCTTTATACTGTTCAACTTGCTCTGGGGTAAGATCCTTGCATTTGCCTAAATATTTATAAGAAATTTTTTCTTCAGCAGCTTTATTTTTTTCTTTTTCTACTTCCTCTTGAGAACACCAACAATAATAAGCTTTACCCTGCTCTACCAATTTTTGCGCATAATTCTTATAAGTATCTAATCTGTCTGACTGTTTATATGGTGCATATTCTCCACCAACATCCGGCCCCTCATCCCAGTTTAAACCCATAGATTTTAAACTGTCGTATATATTTTGAGTATATTCTTCTTTTGATCGCTCTAAATCTGTATCTTCTATTCTTAAAATAAATTTACCATTATTTTTTTTAGCAAATAAATAGTTAAATAAAGCTGTTCGAGCAGTCCCTACATGCAAATTCCCTGTAGGACTCGGCGCTATTCTTACTCTTATACTATTGTTAGTCATTATTAGAATATATCCCCAAAAACTAAATTTACGCAATCAATTATACCAAAAACAGCTTTTAAAAAAATTACTTAGGGTTATCCTACTTGATTATCAAATAATCTTGTAGTAAAAATAAAATATACTAAAAGATTTTTATCTTTACAAAATTTAACATGATTAATTTTTCATTTTATTGTTGCTTTTGTTGTGATAAGATTCTATATAGAGAAATTACTTTAACGAGGACTAATAAATGAGACTAGCAAATAAAAAAGAAATAATGGAAGAATATAAACTTTCTGAAGGCGATACAGGATCTGTAGATGTGCAGGTTGCTTTATTAACAACAAAAATTAAAGAATTAACAGAACACTTAAAAATACATAAAAAAGATTTTGGTGCCCGTCGTGGTTTACTTATGATGGTTGGCAAAAGAAAGAAATTGCTTCAATACCTTAAAAATAAAGATCCTAAAAAATATAGAGAATTAATTGCAAGGTTAGGCCTACGTAAGTAATTATATAAAATTTTAAATAGAAAAGTCGTCTCTCTTTCACAGAGGGGCGATTTTTCTATTTAAAGCCAAAACTGCAACTTATTTTTTTAATGTCAATTTTTCTTTTTTTTTGTTTTATATAAAACAGGGAATATAAAAATATTATTTAATTATAGAGAAATATTGGAGGAAGGTTATGTTAAACAAATTATTAAGTTTTGGTTGTCAAAATAAACAAAACAATTGCACATCTCCTGCGGTTAGTAATACAAAAATAGAAAAAGCAGGAGGCTCCCCAGAAGGATTTAAAGTGCCCTCTAACGCTTTAGATGGACTTACAGAAGATACAGTAGTATTCCAGTCTAAACAGCCAGCAGGCTGCGGTGAAAATTGTGCAGGCTGCGCTAGTTGCACTACTGCAGAGTAAATTAAGAGTAACCTTGTGTTATTTTTATATTTAATTTACAGATGTAATCTTATCATTTCTATATTTAAGTGAATTTATAAAGACATCAGATTTGAAATAACTTAAAAATACATAAAGAGCAAAATTAACAATTACAATAGTTGAACTTATCAAAATATTTTTAAACATATCTTGATTATAAGTAATAAAAAAGACTTCTAATAAAATAAAAAATAAAAATGATAAATAAAATGAATGAAAAATCAGATTATCACGCTTTGCAAAAGCTAAAAGATCTGATTTTTTTGCTATTTCCTTGTCATCAGCATCCGGCTCATTTATTAAAATAAGCTCACCAAATGAAGTCTTACTAATATTCCATATTACTTTTAAAATGCTGGCCAAATAGAATATCATTAAAGATAAAAGTACAAAAGTTGTAATAAATGTAAAAATAAATATATTAAATCCTGCCAGTCGAACTAAAAAATTAAATCCACAATAAAAAATTACAAAACAAATTAGCGTTGCTGCCAAGCAATATAATACAGGTTTATTAATATAACCAAGCCTATAAAGATTCCAACGGACTAAGTTATTAAAAAACATACGATTTGTCATACTACTTCTAATATTTAGCTTTTCACTACCTGAAAGAAATCTGTAAGAAATCATTCCATCCAGGTAAGAATAGGTTAAAAATATTGACAGTGACAAAAATGTCGATAAAAAAATATTTCCCAAATAAACAAACGGATTTATTGACAACTTAACAAAATGTTGATTAAAAAGAAGTTCCTGTCCCCAATATAAAATTGGTGCCATTATCTCCGAAATTAAATTCAGATTAAATAGCACCAACATTATAAATATTATTGAATATACAATTGTTTCACTTAATTTACAGTTTAGTTCATATCGTTCATTCAAATTATTCATTCTACCGAGCTTTCAAGTTCTTCAATGCTTTTAGATAATACTTCATCAATATTATCTTGCAATTTAAGAACTTGAACAAGCTCATCCGGAGTAATGAAACCTAGGCTAACCAACACTTCTCCAAGTGGGGAATTGCCGGATATGTGATTTTGCATACCAATATCAAATTGTTCTATAGTTATTTTTTTATGCTGCAATAGTATCTCACCCAACTTAGGGTAATATACCATTTTTTTCCAATCTTTTACTTCATTATTATTCATACATGAACTACCTTATATTTTATTAGATTAAAGGCAAAATTATTCTTGAACTCCAGATTCTGCAGCTCCTTCATGATGTTCTGCAGCTTCTTGAACTTTATTAGGTCTAAGTCTTTCAAACCCAATTGTTTTATCATCCAGATTTAGTTTGATAGAGTCACCTGGGCTATACATACCAGTTAGAATCTCTTCTGCTATAGGATCTTCAATTTTTCTTTGAATAACCCTTCTAAGAGGTCTTGCACCGTATGCTTGGCTATAGCCTTCTTTAGCAAGATAGTCTTTAACATCAAGAGGAATTTCAATTCCAATGTCCTGATTATTAATACGCTTAATAAGGTCATCAAGCATAATATCAACAATTTCTCTAATTTCATCTTTTGTAAGATGAGAGAATACGATAATATCATCGAGCCTGTTCAAGAATTCTGGACGGAATGCTTTTTTCATTTCCTCCATCACTGTATCTTTAACTCTTTCATATCTATCACTATCTACGTCATCGATAACTGCAAATCCAAGTTTAGATGTATTTTCTAGAGCTCTTGCACCAATATTACTTGTCATAATTATAATGGTGTTTTTAAAGTTAACAGTACGTCCTCTTGAATCAGACAATCTGCCGTCATCAAGAATTTGAAGAAGTAGGTTGAATACATCAGGGTGAGCTTTTTCTATCTCATCAAAAAGCACAACTGAATATGGTTTTTTCCTAATGGTTTCGGTTAAATGACCGCCTTCATCATATCCAACATATCCTGGAGGTGAACCAATCAGTTTACTGGTTGAGTGACCTTCCATAAATTCTGACATATCCATACGTACTATATTTTCTTCAGAGCCAAAGACTGCTTCAGATAAAGCTTTAGCTAGTTCAGTTTTACCAACACCTGTTGGACCACTAAAAATAAAGCTTCCAATTGGTCTATTTGGACTTTTGAGTCCAACTCTAGCTCTTCTTATAGCTTTAGCTATAGCAACAACAGCTGAATGCTGACCAATTACACGCTTATGTAAGGTGTCTTCAAGTTTTAATAATCTGTCAGATTCGCCTTCTGTAAGTTTTGTAACAGGTATACCTGTCCAACTACTTACAATAAATGCTATTTCTTCTTCTGTAACAGTTGCCTTATTAGCTTCTTGCTCAGCTTTCCACTTTTGAGATATTTCTCTGATTTTTTCTTTTAATTCAGCTTCTGTATCCCTTAATTGGCTTGCTGTTTCAAACTCTTGATTTCTTATAGCAAGCTCTTTTTCTTTTATTACCTGTTTTAGCTCTTTTTCAACATCTTTACCTTCTGGAGGCAGAGTACTTGCTTGAAGTCTTACCCTTGAACTTGCCTCATCGATAAGGTCAATAGCTTTATCAGGTAAAAATCTATCTGTAATATATCTATCTGATAATTTTACAGCTGACTCTATTGCGATATCAGATATCAAAAGCTTATGATGCTCTTCATATTTTGTCCTAAGACCTTTAATTATTTCTATAGACTCTTCAACAGATGGTTGATCTACATACACCGGCTGGAATCTTCTCTCTAAAGCCGCATCTCTTTCTACGTGCTTTCTATATTCTTCAAGAGTTGTTGCACCAATAACTTGCAATTCACCTCTGGAGAGTACAGGCTTGAGTATATTAGCCGCATCAATAGCACCTTCTGCTGCACCTGCACCTATTATAGTATGCATTTCATCAATAACTAATATTACATTACCGGATGCTCTTATTTCATCCATTATTTTCTTGAGTCTTTCTTCAAATTCGCCTCTATATTTAGTTCCGGCGACAAGTAAACCCATATCAAGTTGGACTAATCGTTTATCCTCTAAAATTTCAGGAATATCGCCACTAACAATTCTAAGCGCTAGTCCTTCGGCGATAGCTGTTTTACCAACACCAGGCTCACCAATCAGAACCGGATTATTCTTTGTACGACGACCTAAAATCTGAATAACTCTTTCGATTTCTTGTTCTCGGCCGACAACCGGATCTAATCGTTGCTCTTGTGCTGCTTGAGTCAGATTTATACCAAACTCATCCAAGGAAGGTGTTTTACTTCTACCCTGGCTGGTTGTAGTTGTTGTACTGGTTCTTGTTTCTCCAAGCATTCTTATAACATTGCTTCTAACCTTATTTAAATCAACGCCTAAGTTTTCAAGAACTCTTGCCGCAACGCCTTCACCTTCTCTAATCAAGCCTAAGAGAAGATGTTCAGTACCTATGTAGTTATGGCCCAATTGTCTTGCTTCATCCCAAGACAATTCTAATACCCTTTTAGACCTGGGGGTAAAAGGTATTTCAACGGCTACAAAACCCGAGCCTCTACCTATAATCTTTTCAACTTCAATTCTAGCTTCTTTTAGGTTAACACCCATTGCCTTTAGGGTCTTTGCAGCAATGCCTGTCCCCTCCCCTATTAAGCCTAACAAAATTTGTTCAGTACCAACAAAATTGTGACCTAATCTTCTAGCCTCCTCTTGTGCCAGCATGATTACTTTAATTGCCTTTTCCGTAAATCTTTCGAACATTTAGCTCTCCTGTTTTATTATTGCCGTAGCCCCTTCAGGAATAAGCAGGTATTTCCTTTACTATCCCTTATTATCATATTTTTGTAAAAAATATAATAAGTTACTTTTATTTTACAATATAAAAACACCTAATTTCAATCTAAATTAGGTAATTTAGACTAGTATATTTTTTGTTTTTTTATTTAAAGAAAAGAAATATTGCTTTTATCGCTAGTCGCTTTGCTGATCATCTTGCTGGATTTCGGTAATAGGCTCCTGACTTTCCAAACTTTCTTCTTTTTCTTCTTTATTCTGTTCAGCTTCTTTTTCTTCTTGCTCTTGCTTTAAAAATCCTATTATGCCCTGAGCTGCATTACGCTGCATTTTAGTAGATGATTTTCTTAATAATTCAACAGCCTCTGCTAATACAGGATCAATATCATACCAGCGCCTTTTTAACAAGTCATTATGCTCATGAAAAAACCATTCAATCGGCTTATCATAAAGCTCAGCAAGTTTAATTAATTCAAATACATCAACCTTTCGAGAACCTGATTCAATAACAGAAATTGCTGATATAGGAAGACTCATAAATTTTGCGACATCCTCCTGCTTTAACCCAGCTTCTAGTCTAGCCCGTCTAAGTTTTTGGCAAAACCTTTTTCTATCCATAGGAAAAGCCCTCTATGTTTTTTATTATATAATTATAGTATATAGCATTTTTCGTAAAATCATATTATTTTTGTTTATATATTAAAAAAGATTAAGAAAAAACATAATGGAAAATAACGCGCTTATAACTAAAAAAAGCCTAAGAGTAAAAGCTAAAAAGCTTAGAACAATCTTGGATATGGAATATATTAGCAATGAAATTGTTAATATACTTAAACACCAAGACTTTTATACTAAAGCATCAAATATCCTATCCTTTTATCCGATGGATTCGGAGATTAATTTAACGAAATTGTATTTCGATAAATCAAAAAATTGGTATTTACCTAAAATGGATATGAAAAATAAATCACTTTATGTATACCCCTACAACAATAATAAGTTAAAAAAAAATAAATGGGGCGTGGTTGAACCCTTTGCTGATGAAAAACCGGTAAGCCCGCTAGATATTGATATGATAATACTGCCGGCATTGATGGTAGATAAAAAAGGCTTTCGGCTTGGCTATGGGGCTGGATTTTATGATAAGTTTATGCCACTGCTAAAAGACAACTGCTTAAAAATTGCACCGATACCACAAGAATTGCTTTTGCAAGAATTGCCGTATGATGAGTGGGATAAAAAAGCCGACATTATTATTACTCAATCTAAAGTTTACTATGTATAAATTTAATAGTATTTTTATCTATTAGAAAAATATTATTCAGCGGGTATAGAAACTGGCTAAATAATGTTTTTATGCAAATAAAGATGTCACATTAAACTTATTTACATCAATTAGTCCTTTGTCAGTGATCTTTAAATCAGGAATGACAGGTAAAGATAAAAATGCCATTGTCATAAACGGATCATCAAGCTTGCAGCCCAGCTTTTGTGAATGACGGACAAGGCTGTCTACTTTTATTATAACACTTTCGATAGGCTGATTAGACATAAGGCCTGCTATTGGTAATGCTAAATGCTCAATAACTGTTGCATCGTTAACAATAACCTTGCCTCCCTGAGAGTTAATAAGCTCCATAGCCGCATGATACATATCTTTATCGTTAGTTCCGATAACAATCATATTGTGCGAGTCATGAGCTACTGTAGAAGCTATAGCTCCTGCTTTCAATCCAAAACCTTTCACAAAGCCAAGTCCAATATTACCACTAGCTCTATGCCTTTCGATTATAGCTATTTTTAAAATATCTTCGTCAGGTTTAGCCTCAGCATAGCCATCTACAATATATGCTTGCTCAACAGATCCATTTGTTATTAGCATATCTGGTATTATGTTTATTGTTTTTATTTTATTAGATTCTGCTTTTATTTTAAAACTTTCAGGCGTTAAGGGCTTTATATTAACAGAACCTCTTATTACAGGTTGTTCAAAATTAGACACGTCTGTTAATAGCTTGCCCTTTTGGGCTGCAAGTTTGCCATTTTTAAATACCATTGCAGGTTTAAAGTCAGAAATATTTTCTAAAATTAACATATCAGCTTTGTAACCAGGCGCAATTGCACCCAAATTTTTTATCTTAAAGTATTCAGCAGTGTTAATTGATGCCATTTGAATAGCTGTTATAGGGGGCAATCCATGTTCAACAGCTTTTCTTACCATTGAGCTAATATGATCATATAAATCTTTTGGGTGCCTATCATCAGTAACAAAGAAACATCTTCTGGAGTTATAAGGCTGAACTATAGGCAGTAGAGCATCAAGGTCTTTTGCCGCAGTGCCTTCTCTAAGCATTAGGTACATGCCAAGCCTTAGCTTTTCTTTGGCTTCTTTTACATTAGTACATTCGTGATCTGAAGATATTCCTGATGCAATATAAGCGCATAAGTCTTTACCTGTAAGCTGAGGAGCATGACCGTCGATTCTTTTGTTTTCTGATAATTTTATTTTACTTAATACAGCTCTATCTCTTTCTAAAACACCAGGGAAATTCATCATTTCTGCAATTCCAAGTACCCAGGGCTTATCTATAAATACAGAAAGGTCATAATTGTTTAAAACAAAACCAGATGTTTCCAAGTTAGAAGAAGGTACGCACGAGGGTAACATTACAAAAACATCTAAAGGCAAGTGTACAGTAGATTCTCTAATAAAGCTTATGCCTTGTAGCCCTAATACATTAGCTATTTCGTGAGGATCTGCAATCACTGTTGTTGTACCACTCGGGACAACAGCTTTAGCAAATTCGTATGGCAAAAGCATAGAGCTTTCCAGATGGACGTGTCCATCTATAAAGGATGGGGATAAAAATTGACCGTCAATGTCTAACTCTTCTTTTGCTTCAAAATCTTGCCCGATACCAACTATTCTATCGTTAGCAATCGCTACATCATTTTTGTGTATATCTCCCGAAAAAACATTTATCACATTAGCATTCTTTATTACCAAATCCGCAGGATGTTCACCTTTTGCTACTTTTATAATATTCTCCAGTTCCATAGAGACCCCTTATTTTAAAATATTTATACTGCCCATCAATTAAATTTTTAAATACCCTTCTAAGCTGAAAAAGTATTAAAGTATTTTAGAGTTAGCATAGTAAGAATTAGTATACTATACACTGAGTTAATGTTAAAAGAAATATTTTTAGAGAACCTTTATCTAATTACCATCCTAATTTGCATTTATTATAATGTATTTTTAAATTATTTGACATTTCTCATAGAGAGGTTTAATCTGGTATAGTAATTTATATGATTTTTTAAACATAAATAATAAATCGTAAATCAAAATTTGGATAGAAGAGAAAAATGAATATTAGAGAAGAGTTAAGTCAAAAAGCTGACCTATTTAAGATACTTGGTCACCCGTTAAGGCTAAAAATTTTGTTAAGCACAATTGAACAAGGAGAATGTTTGGTGACAAATCTTGTAAAAGACTTAAATGCCTCACAGCCAACAGTGTCGCAACATGTTAATATTTTAAAAAAAGCGGGCATCCTAGAAGGCTGCAGAAATGGCAATCAAATATTTTATAGGGTTAAAGACGAGCTTGTGGTAAAAATAATAAAAATTTGCAAATTACTCTAACCATAGTATTTGTATGCGAATAATGTAATAAAAAGTAAAAAACAATTGCAATATAAGAAAAATTATATATAATAATTAATGTATATAGTT
>JANQFW010000029.1 GCA_028277625.1 Candidatus Gastranaerophilales bacterium
AGCTTTTAAAGATTCACTAATTGTTAGACCTGCCGCATCATCCGCTGCTTTGTTAATTTGATAACCGGTAGACAATCTTTCCAAAGATTTGTTAATACCACCTGTTGCACCTTGTAAGCTTCTCTGAACCATGAGAGAGCTTATATTCGTGTTGACAACGATACTCATTCAGACTCTCCTTATCTAAACTATACATCCCTGATATTTAATTGTTATGTTGAAATTATTTCAACCATACATTTCCAGGCTGTATGAAACCTATACTCCTATGTTTATCTTAAAGTATTTTCTTTTTTTCTAAATCACTCGAAGGACAGAACATTCCTATACTAAAGTTTAAAGATTTTTTTTATTAAATTATTATTCGGCAAATAGCTTAAAAATCTTTAGACCTTATCCACATAGTTTTTACACTTCTTAATATATTTTCAAAAGGCGAATTCTGATTTAAATTGCAACACTTATCAATGATACAAACATAGTTTTGTTTCGCAAAAATTAATGGAATGGACTCAAGGAACAAGGAAATATCTTGTAGAATTCCTTAAAAGACTTGAAAAATGGTGGCATGAAGTTGTAAACGCTTGTATTTTATAAAGGCAGTAATGCAAGACAAGAGGGACTTAATAACAAAATCAAGGCTTTAGCTTTGAGTATAGAAACTGGCTAAATTTTGAGTATCTAATATATACATAGAATGCAATCTTTGATTAAATTTCACAAAAGTCTATTTTGAACCTTGAAAATTTTCTATATCGAAATCTGCATTTAAGTACTTTTTTTCTTTGCTAAATTTCTAATAAATATTAAAAACGCATATATTTTTTGCATATAGGCAGGCACTTTATTGAATTATATATTCATTAATTATATAATTTTTGTTTATAAAAAACTTCCAAAATACATCGTTTAATTTATTTACTGAAATCAGGTTAATAATTAAAATGATTTTAATCAGTAAAAATAATTACTTATCGTTCTTTTAATGTTGTTATACATTTTTTAGGTATTTAGTTAAAAATAGGGAATAAGTTATGTTTTCAAAAAAATTATTTAGTGTGGCTCTAGCTGCATCAGTATTTGTAGGCTTACCAGCGTTTTCAAAAACATTAACATTACAAGATTTACAAGACTTACCAAGCTCAGCTCCAGTAGTACAATCAAACGATGTTGTTAATAAACACCACTGGGCATACAAAAGATTAGTAAACATATCCTCTAAGTATGGTTTAGATGTAAAAAATGGTAAAAAAGCTTTAACAAGAGATGAAGCTGCAGTTCTTCTTGTTAATTTAGTAGGAAAAATTGAACAAGAAAAAATTAATTTATCCGAAAGTGAAAGTGCTCAAGTTCAAATCTTAAAAGAAGAGTTTAGTCAAGAGCTTTCTGTAATGGCTGAAAGAATTGCCAATTTACAAGCTTCTGTTGATAGCCTAAAAGGTAGTGTTTCTAAAATGGGCAAGTCCAAGGGTAAGTCATTTACACACTACTATGGTAAAAATTTCAAAATCGGTGGTTTATTACAAGCTAGATTTGATGGTAATTTGCGAGATGCCGACCATAATGGTGTTACCGGTAAAAACTTTAGTTTTCCAGTAGCGGAGTTTCGTTTTAAAGGGCAAGTACACGAAAAAGTTGACTATTTAGTTAGTATGGTTCCTAGCAGAAACTATTCTGGAACAAGTGCACTAATTGGTGAAACTCGCGTAGGGTTAAAATTTATTCCAAATAATGATATATTAATTGGTCAAACAAGGTTACCTATAGGTCATGAAGGTGCAAAATCACCAACTACATTAGACTTTGCACAACGTGCTCAAATAGGTAGAAGATTTAACAACACAAGAGACATAGGTGTTAAAGTTGCCGGTGGCTATAAATATTTAGACTATTACTTAGGTGTATATAATGGTTCTGGCCAAAATCAGTCTGACAGCAATAATCAGATGTCCCTTGGTGGATGGGCTATGTTTAAGCCATTAGCTGATACCGAAGGATACGGTGATCTTCGCCTTGGTGGTGGTTACTTTACGGGAAAAACCGGTAACACTAGAGCACTTGCTGAATACGAACAAGATACTTGGGGCTTCTATGGTGATTATAAATTAGGTTCTGCAACAATTAAAGGTGAATATTCTAAGAGACAAGGCTTTGGTGGGGCTGGAACTAAAGCTGATGGTTGGTACCTAACAGGTTTATATGACTTAACTGAAAAATTACAACTAGCTGTTAGATTGGATAGGTTTGATCCAAATACACAAACAGCAAGTAATGATATAACTGAGTATGCTATTGGTACTAATTACTTTATTAATGGTAAAGCACTTAAGCTTCAAGTGGACGGTGTTTATTCCGAAAATAAAGCTGGTCGAGATGCACTTAAGTTCGTAGTATTAACACAGTATATGTTCTAAATTTAGAATATACCACATTATAAGAGTTTTCAAAAGAGCTGACCATAACGATCAGCTCTTTTATTAGCTTTAATGCGATTGAATAATTTGAAAAATATTTTTGAATTATTATAGATTCATCAAGTATTTGTATCTCAACTTTTTAAATTAAATTTTTTTTATTGTATATAAAAATCTGGACATGTATTAAACTATTTTTTAAAATGATATGTATCTGCTAATATTGTGATAATTTTAGATTAATATTTTTTAAGTTTAAAAAAATAAATTCACTGAAACGCACTTAATTGAGGCTGAAGGATAAGACTTTGCAAAGCAATACTAAAAAAATAAGAGGTACCCCTAAATATAAACAAAAGATGATTAAGCAGTTATATCAAAAACGATTTTATGCTTTTTTGACGGCCTTGCTACTTATTTTATTGCTACTGCAGGTCGTTAGAGGATTGTATTTAAATTGTTCAAAATTAATAGCATTGCATGTAAAGCATAATAAGCTTGAGGTTATTAATAAATCTGCAAATGTTAAAAACAAAGAGCTTAAGACACTTTTAGCAAAGTATAATTCACCAGCAGGTATTGAAGAAATGGTTAGAAATACTTTAAAAATGGTAGGACCTAATGAGGTGTTGCTTGTTATAAAAAGACCTCAAAATAAAGAATAAATAAAAAGATCTACATTTTTTAGTAGATCTTTTTATTTATTACTATTTAATTGCTTTTAATTTTGGAGTTATCCCTAAATTTCCCTGTATTAACTGTGCTTTTGCCTGGGCTAACGAACGGCGTTTTTTTGCCCCTCTCATAAGAAACATTACTGAATCTGAAATATTTGATAAATTAGTGTCTTGTTGTTTCATATCCGCTCCAAGTTCTATTGTCCTTATCTTGATTAACTTATCGGCTTTATATTTCATAAACTTTAGGCTTTTTAGATGATTTTTAAAATTTTGAAACATAAATTAATATTTGCATGTTGATTTCATGCAATTTTCTCTACTTTACTGTTTTTATATATATGGGAAGTAAAAGGAAGGAATAGTAAATTGTCTGTTGGTGATACAACTAGCAAAGTGGTACTAGCTGGAGTACCTACAAAGCCGGGTGCTGAAGTAAAATACGGCAAAAGTGGCGTTACAGCAACTGATTGCTTAGGCGGAAAGAATACGGCAGAAAATGTTATAAAAACGACTAAAAAAGTTGTTCAATCTCCATATGACTTCCAAGCATTGGTTGCGTCCGGAAATAAAACAAAGCAAATATTTGACACAATAGATAAATGCAGTAAAGCAGCAAGTACTGACAAAACTTCTTTTTTGCAGTACATGTACAAAGACAAAGACTTAAGAAATTTTTTATTTGATCCAAAAACAAAAACAACAGATGGCGTCAAAGTCGATGGCTTTAAGTTTTTTCCGCCTGAAACATTAAGGTTTATGGAAAATAAATGCCCTAATAGCAAAGGCGTTATATCAACAATTAGCGCTATTGATAAGAATTTGCTTGATACTAAATTTGGTCAGAGCATTGTAAAATCTATAGATAAAAACGCAAAAATTACTCTTTCTGGCACTCAAAATGTTGTAAGTGGTAGCAAGGGTGCTGTTTTTGCAGCAGACACTCTGGGTAAAATGCCTATTCTTAGTCTGGCAGTATCAGCGGGCTTAGAAATTCCAGAGTTAATGCAAGCTTATAAAAATGGTGACCTTGATTCTCAAATTGCTAGGTCTGCAACAAACGTAGTATGTACCGGTGTTGCATCAGCTGCAATGGGAACTATAATGGCACCATTATGTCCACCATTTGGATCAATAGCCGGATTTACAATTGGGTCTTACCTTGGCCATAAAGTCTCTAAATCAGTAGGTGATAAATTTTTGGGCCAATCAATAGAAGAACAGAAGACTGAAAATCAAAAAGTTGTGAAAAGTAATACAAAGCCACAAACTCATATTGCTTAACAAAGCTTTAGCAGCAACTGCCTGTAATGTTTGTACTAGAGCTATCAGAACAAGCGCCAACTGAGCAGTCAAAAGTACCATAATGAGTATTTCTATTACCTATAACTTTAAAATGTTTGCCAAAACGTGTTTTTGAAACCATTGAAGCTGTATTGCCACATACAAGCATTGGTTTGCCTGTTATAAACTCATGATGATCGTCAAGTTCAAATGAATGAGGTGACTCAGGTATTGTGCCTTTGTAAGTAGCCACTTGACCATAATCTTCGCATATATCTTCAAGGTCATCCATCTTGAATGCTCTTATTGTTATAGAATAAAAATCTACCATGCCGGCTTTGTTTATGATTTCAGGGTTAGTTAATTTAATTCTTCTGTTGGAAATAACCCTATAATCAAGACAACCAACTTCTTTTAAAATTCTTCTAAAATCTTCTATGTATAAAACGCCACCCAAGCATTCTCCATAAAGAACAGGGTCATTTTTTATATCATCAGGTACTCTTCTGCCAGAGAAAACATCAGAAAAATAAAGTTCTCCACCTGGCTTTAAAACTCTGAATATTTCCGATAAAACAGCTTTTTTATCTGTAGAAAGGTTTATTACACAGTTTGATGTAACTACATCGCAAGAGTTATCTTCTATTTCCTCTAAATTTTCTATATAACCTTTTATAAATTTAACATTTGGCTTTGAGTAACCAAACTTTTTAGTTTGAGTTTCAACGTGTCTCTGAGCAACATCAAGTTGTTCATCTGTCATATCTACGCCGGTAACAAACCCGTTCTCGCCGACAAGCTTTGATAAAAGATATACATCGCGTCCTGTACCACAACCAAGGTCAAGTATGCTGCATCCTTCAATATTTGTTGGGATAGGAGAGCCACAACCGTAAAATTTATCTAGAATCTCATCATCAATTAATCCCATAATTCTTCTGTGAGATAAAGGCATACCACCTTCTACGCAGCAAGCGTTAGTTTTTAAGTCATTAGAGCTTTGAAGCTCTTTGCCATAGTAATTTTTTACACTTTCTCTTTCGTTTGTCATTTTGCTAAATCCTCAATTCTATAAGTATTATGGAACAATAAATTATTTTTTATCTACCCCCTTACCCCCTAGCAAGGGGGAGTTTCTTTCTTGGGCTCGCTTTCCGTCAGCTTCGCTGACTCGCTTACCCTTTAAAGTTTTGAATGTTGTCTTTTTCTTTAAGATTATAATACCCTTTATATATTGTGTCAGGGGAAACTCCTATTTTATATGCTATATACGCCCACATTGTCCTGTAAAGAGTTTGAAATTTAGTTTCACTAGCATACTTGCGAGCACTTGTTTTAACAACTTCTGGCAATATTATAATTTTACCATTTTTTCTCATTTTATCAGAAAAAGCAGCATCTTCCATTATTTTAACGTCAGGAAAACCGCCAAGCTCAAAAAAGGTATCTTTCCTGATAAATATTCCCCTATCACCAAAAAGCATACTTGTTAGCTTGCAAAAAATATTTGCAAAGTCGGCTTGAAATAAAGTAAAAGGGGTTTCCGGAAAAAACCTTAAGGTAAGTCCTCCGCCAATATATTTTTTGTTATTTAAAATTTTTTTTATTGAATCTAAAGCCAAGCCAGAAATTCGGCTATCTGCATGAAAAAATAATAAAATATCGCCCTTGGCTTCTTTTGCACCGATATTCATCTGATAAGCCCTATTTTTTAAATTGGATTCAATTAGTTTTACGTTGAATCCTCTAGCGATATCCACTGTACTGTCTGTACTCTGAGCATCAATAATTATAACTTCGCAGTCCTGGCCTAGAAATCCTTTTATGCAATCTTCTATGTTTTCTTCCTCATTTAAAGTAGGTATTATTACTGAAATCATTTGGATATTTCCTTTAAGATTTTTAGCCCTATTTGCATATACCACTTGTCAGATAAATCTTTTAAAAAGTCATCGCAAGCTCTTTGAATCCCATATCCCCACGTTGGATAAATATGAGGGATAAACGATAAGTCTAAAATCCCTATGTTTTTATTCATTGCAAGAAGGAGCTCATTAGCCAGCTCTCCTGAGCTTGTTGAAAGGATATGAGCACCTAGTATTTTTCCACTAGGAGTTGTGATTAATTTTATCAACCCATATTCTTCTTGTTCAACAATAGCCCTGTCAAGTTTTGAAATAGGAAATTTATAAACCTTATGTGTAATATTATTATTTATAGCTTCTTGTTCTGTTATGCCGACATGAGCAAGTTCAGGATCAGTAAATGTTGCCCACGGCCCATGGGAATAATTTACTGATTTTTTAATCGGAGACAGGATATTTTGAATAACTTGTCTGGCTTCAACTTCAGAAATATGTGAGAATTGATAGCCTCCTATGCAATCACCACATGCCCAGATATTAGATATATTGGTTTGAAGATATTTATTAACTTCTATCCCCTTAGATGAATACTTAACTCCAATTTCATCAAGATTCAGGTTTTCTACATTTGCTTTTCTGCCTATTGCAACTAATAGTTTGTCTACTATTCTTTCTTGTTCAGTATTATTTGCTGTTTTAGTGATTATTTTAACTTGATGTTCGTGTTGCTGTACTTGTTTAACTAGCTCTTTTGTTCTTATTTCTAAGCCTTCAGTTTTTAATATATCAGCTAAAGCAGCTGTTAATTCTTTGTCATCTCTTGGTAAAATGCTATCTCCGGCTTCAAAAAGCGTAACCTTAGAGCCTAATCTGTTAAAGGCTTGAGCCATTTCTATGCCAATAGCCCCACCGCCAATTACACCAATAGATTCAGGTATTTTATCTATTGAAAAGATTTCCTGGTTTGTATAATATTCAATATTTTCTAATCCGATATTTTTGGGTCGTACAGGGCTTGAACCTGTTGCTATAATTATATCTTTACCATAAATTATTTCATTATTAACTTTAATTTCATTTTTACTTACAAAAGTTGGCTCGCCATAGTATATTTCTACACCGCTATCTTTCATTAATTTTGTTGATTGAGCGTGGTCAACTTCTCTTTGTACAAGCTCTCTGACTTTAGACATAACATCGGAGGTATCAATTGTACATTCGTTATTAAACTTTATATTCCATTGTGAGGCATGTCTTATTTTATGGACCGCTTTTGCGGCTGCTAAAAGCGCTTTTGATGGTACGCAACCTGTCCAGGAGCATTCACCGCCGATTTTATCTTTTTCAATAAGAGCAACTGATAATCCAATACTTGCCGCAGCCATAGCACTTACAATTCCTGCAGCACCACCTCCAAGTACGATTATTCGATATTTTTTCATAATACCTCCCCCTTTTTATGTTTGCCTAATCCTTTTGGTGATGTTCATCACCTTTCTTAAGTCCTCGTTGTAAGCTTTTGATATATTTTAAGTTTACTTGTAGATATCAGTAATCGATTGCCACTACCATACTTTTTTATATTATATAAGTGTATTAAAAAAATAAATACACCAGCTAAAAATATTTTTCAGATTATTCAAGTAAATAGGGTGTTTTGCAAGGCTAATATTGATTTTTAAGCTCTATTACTTTTAATTGATTACCATTATAAAAAGGCTAAAAGGGCAGGAATTACAAGTCCCGCCCTTTTAGCCTTAAAGGAACCAAAAATTTTTTATTCAACTGTATGTAATCTAAAAATTAAAAATAATATTGGCTGCAATTTTTTTTGCTTACAAAAGGGTATAAAAAGGCACACTTATCCTCTAAGCGAGAAAAATAGTGCTTGGAAATTAAATTTTGCGTGGCTTGCGCATCCTTTAATCTCAAGTATGATAATAGTTTTATATTTTTGTAACATTACTTAATGGAAATTACTCTATTAGCAAAGAATCAGATTTTTCCAACTCTTCTACACTATCAGGCCACTTTCCGGATGAGTGCAAAATACGGATAATTTCAATATAACCATTTTTCATACGGTAAACGGCAATATAAGGAGTATTTGTTACTATAAGCTCTCTTGTGCCAATAATTCTTCCGGGACGACCGATTTCTTTAAACTTTACAAGCTTATTTTCTATGGATACAAGGATTTTTTGCGTAATTTCTACTGATGCTTGGGGGTTATCATCGTAGATAAAATCTTCAATGCTTAATAAATCCTGGATAGCTTGGGGGGATAGTCTAAATACGTTTTTCACGACGCTTTTCCAATATGTCCAAGGCTTGATTGATTGTATAATATTCTCCATTATCCAGAGATTTAATAGCCTGCTGAATACCTTCAATTTGCCATTTTTGAAGGTCAATATAGCCTTCCAAGGCTTCTTCAATTAAAACTGTTTGCGGTCTGCCGGTTGCTTCTGCCAGTGCGACAAGATCAGATTTTATTTGTCTTTTAAGCCTAAAAGATATTGGCTCTTTTTCTTGAGGATTTGGAGCTGTCATAATATTCAAATCCTTTCTCGTTAATTCATTACATATATTACATTGTATTGTATCTGGAGAAAAATTCAAGACTAAAAATAAATTTTTTATATTTTTCGTAGGCTCTTGAAAAGTAAAAATACTATCTTTGTAACATTGCTTAAT
Source organism: Candidatus Gastranaerophilales bacterium (assembly GCA_028277625.1). Taxonomy (GTDB): domain Bacteria; phylum Cyanobacteriota; class Vampirovibrionia; order Gastranaerophilales; family JANQFW01; genus JANQFW01. The sequence goes on from JANQFW010000029.1 coordinate 8,938, forward strand.
AAATAAAAATGCCTTGGGTTTAAATAATTATTTGAGCTTTAAAAGAAACCATCTTATTTTTAAAAAGACAAAATTGAATATTTAATAAAATTAAAAATTATTTGTTGGCAATTTTTATCTACCTTGCATTTTTATAAATTCGAGTTTATTAGATAATACTGTTATACTAACTCAGAAATACTTTTCAGATTGTTCAATCGTGTTAAAGCTAATAAAATAAGCTAAACTCTGAAAAGAGTAATCTGAAATTTAATTGATGAGCAGTATATGTAATATAAAAGAAAGAGAAAAAGATGTTAATTAAATCAACGAATTTAAATTACTCAAAAGTTAATTTACAAAAAGAGAAGAAAGAAGAAAACCTTGGCTTTAAAGCCGATAGCAAGGCTTTTGCTTATAAAGAGGGAGGCTTAAACTTAAATTTAAGCAGCTTAAATAGCTTGCACCCCAGCTTGGTGAAACAAAAATCCAGCCAACTCAATAAAAATTTGTCATTTCAAGGTAAAAAAGAAGTAAATAAAGCTTATAGTTATTATAAAACGGCTAAACAGTACCAAATATCAGAAGCGCAATTAAAACAAGACCTTGGTAATATTTTATATATTCAAGAAGAAAATAAAAATAATTCACATACAAAGGAAGAGCTTGTAAACACAGCATTATCTACATTTAAAAAGGTTGACCAATTAGGTAAAACTTTAGATATAAAATGGTCTGAAGATGAAAATCCTAGTAGCATGGCTTGTTTGAAAGAAATAAATTTAGCTATTTCTTCTGCTCTTAATCCTACACAGTTAAGAAGTTTATCAGAATATGGATATTTGGGAATTTACCAAAGTCCGCCTAATTTAATTGATAATACTCCAGCTCCTCCAGCAGGACAATGCATCATCAATTAAATTAAATTACTACTGCAACTTTTAAAAAGTGATATGTCTTCTGAGCCCTAAGAGCTGAAAATATTAAAAAGATACACTAAGCAATTAACAAATGGTTTCTGTGTCCAACAGGAGCCATTTTGTTTTTATTTATGGCTTAAATAAAATATCCTACTCTGAAGTACAAACATCCCACGCCATAGATAGCAGATCCAGCGTATACTTATCCGCCAGAATCCATGCCTTGATTTCTTCTTGTGATATCTCAAGTACCTTAGACAGCCTTTCTATAACCGTACCTGACATTTTATACCTTCCTAAAATCATTCTATTTAATGTTATTTGATCATATTCAATTAACTTGCTTAATTTTGTCCTTGATAATTGCTTTTCAAGTATCAATTTGTCAATTTTAGCTGTCAATATTGGGGACTTAGTAACTTTTGTTTTTTGTTGAGGTATTTTAACAGGCTCTGGCGGATTTTTTTTAGCAGCTAGAGCTTTTTTAATTATTTCACTTGGATATTTATCGGCAACAATCCAGCTTTCAAATTCTTCTTCACTTACTTCTAATATTGGTAATATCTTGTTTTTTATGTTTTTAGAAAATGGAACCTTACCGTTAGCCATTTTGCTTAAAGTACCATTTGTGCAATTAATAAGCTTACATACTTTATAACGGGATAAACCTTTACTATTTAAAATAGCATCTATTTTATTTTTTAATTCAAATAGTTTCATCACTTACCCTTGACACGTTTTTTAAAATGCGGTAATATAAAATCAATAAAGAAAAATATAAATTTAGAATTAAATTTTTCAAAAAGATTTAAGCCCTAACTAAAATTAGGGAGACTTTTAAGTATATATACATTTAAACAATACTACCACAAAATAATTTGGGGAATTTTTGAAGTGAAAAAGATTAAAAATGAACTTATTAAGGAGTTAACGGCTGATATGAACCGCTCAATAGCTGATATAGTAAAAATACTGTTAAACAATAAAGCTGATATATTGGACTTAAAAGAAGAAATAGCAAATATAAAAAATATACTAAAAGATAATGGCTGTATTGATAGAGCTTAACTATATTAATTTTTAATATTTGATGCTTTAATTTAGCAGCACTAAGTATTGTACCCCTCTGTATTACAAACATCCCACGCCATATATAGTACTTCTAACGAATACTTATCAGCCAATACCCAAGCTTTAATGTCATCCTTCGATATTTCTAGAAATTCAGACAGTCTCTCTATAACAGTATCTGACATTTTGTAAGCACCCAAAATCATTCTATTTAATGTTATTTGATCATATTCAATTAATTTGCTTAATTTTGTCCTTGACAATTGCTTTTCAAGTATCAGTTTGTCAATTTTAGCTGTCAATATTGGGGACTTAGTGACTTTTGTTTTTTGTTGAGGTATTTCAACCGCATCTGGCGGATTTTTTTTAACAAATATAGACTTCTTTATTACTTCCTTATGATATTTATCTGCAATAATCCAGCTTTCAAGCTCTTCTTCACTTACTTCTAGTATTGGCATAAGTTTTTCTTTTGTTCGTTTTGTCATAGATTGTTTGCCATATATAATTCGGTTCAAATTGCTATCTTTATAATTAATCATTTGGCTTAGCTTATACTTAGACAAGCCCTTTCTTAACAGGATTTCTTCTATTTTTTTTGTAACAATAAGCATTTTTTACTTAACCCATTTATTTATCCTTGACATTTTTTCAAAATTGAAGTAATATAAAATCAATAAAGAAAAATATAAATTTAGAATTAAATTTTTCAAAAAGAATTAATCCCTAGCTAAAATTAGGGAAACTTTTAAGTATATATACATTTAAACAATACTACCACAAAATAATTTGGGGAATTTTTGAAGTGAAAAAGAATAAAAATGAACTTATTAAGGAGTTAACAGCCGATATGAACCGCTCAATAGCTGATATAGTAAAAATACTCTTAAATAATAAAGCTGATATATTGGATTTAAAAGAAGAAATAGCAAATATAAAAAATATACTAAAAGATAATGGCTGTATTGACAGAGCTTAATTTATTCAGTTTAAAGCGCAATATATCTTTTTAAAATCCAAAAATAAAATAATAGATTGTTTATGTCAAACTTCCAGTACAACTACTGCCGCTACCAGCACAACAAGCATAACAATGCTCATGAAAAACAACAGGTAAATCTTGAAGGTCAGAAAGCTTAACTTTGCCTATATAGGGACTATCTGTTGGAATCCGCAGTCCCAGAGCCTGGTTAAAATCACAATCGTATATTTTACCTTGCCAGTCAACGCTTAACTGAGATAAGCACATTAAGTTTTTTAGATTGCTTGGATTGAATTTTGATTTTAATAAAGCCTTATAATCATCTATATTATCATTTTTGATTAAATCATCTTTAAAGCGCCCTATTGGCAAGTTTGTAATTGTATATAAATTATTAAAAACTATATCATATTCGGATTTTAAGTATTGTTTATAAGCTTTTTTAAGCTCTTGTTGCTCAGGTGGGAGCTTTGCACCTCCTGGATTATAGACAAGGTTTAACTTTAAGTTTGTATTCTCTTGGCCGTACCCTAGTAAATTAAGCTTTTTTATTGATTCAATAGAGCTTTTAAAAACTTTATTCCCTCTTTGTTTATCAACATTTTCTTCCAAATAACAAGGCAAGGATGCTGTAAGCTCTATATTATTTTCTGCAAAGAACTCGCTTAGATGACTATATTCAGGCAGGTTTAAAATAACTAAATTTGTTCTTAAATTTATATTTCTTACTGAATTTATTAGTTTTAATTCTTTAATAAAATCTTTAATAAAAGGATTTATTTCTGGAGCACCGCCTGTTATATCAATAATAGAAATATTATTTTCCTGTGTAAATTGTAAAATATCCTGCATTACAGTCCAGCTCATTTGCTCTGTTCTATTGGGGCCAGACTGAAAGTGACAATGTTCACAGTTTAAATTGCACTTATAGCCTACGTTTATCTGTAATGTGTTTATTGATTTTCTTTTTAAATTTTTATTAAAATTTTTAGTTTTATCAAAGCAGGTCGTCATTAAGTATTTATCTTTCTAATTCTAAATATTTTACCCAATCATTTTCCGTATCAATGTCTCTTTTCTTATCTAGTATATGCAGTGGCAAATCGGTTTTAGCACAAACTTTTTTAACTTGTTTAAAAACAATTTCTGTTGACCATTTAACTTCTGAATTAAATATTTCTTTAACTTTTTCAATATATTTAGTATTAATTCCAAATAGGTAAAATCCTCCGTCATCTGTGGGACCAATAACCGCAGGTGAGGAGTCAAGGGTATAAAAAGCTTTTTTTATATCGATACTGGTAAGCTCAGGACAATCAGAGCCTATCACTATTATTTTTTCAGGATTTAATAGACTTGCTTCGCTAAAAGAATTAATTAATTTACCTCCCAAGTCATCGCCTTGCTGAATTTTAGTATCAATATTGTAATGTGCAAAGTATTTCTGATTAGAATCTGGTGTTATATATATTATGCTTTTCCAAAAAGAACTATCTTTTACTTCCAGAAGCGTTGTTTTTAATAATTCTGAATAAATTTTTGCTGCATTATTCATCCCCATTGTTTTACCGATCCTGGTTTTTACTTTTCCAGGCTCTGGCGATTTTGCAAAAATTAGCAGTATATTGCTCATAGCTTATGTATTTTTACTTGCAGTGCTCTTCAGCTTTTTGAGCTGCAGAACTAACTTGTGCAAGTATGCTTTTCTGTTCATTTATTAAAACAGCTGATTCAGCTTTCATTTGAGCAAGGTGTTGTTGCCCATTTCTTACTATATTATGCAGGTTTGTAAGATCTTCGTTTAAATTGCATAAAACGGTTTCTGCATAATGGTCAGCGCCTTCTCTAATTGTTATTGATTGCTTTATAGCAGCAGCTTTAATCAATTCTGCATCCTCTTTTGCTTGATGCTGCATTAATTCACATTCAGAAATAACTTGCTGCCTAATTTTATCAGCTTCTGATTGTACTGCTTTTAATAGCTCTGACTCACTTAAAAGGTTTTCAGCCTGATGTTTTGCATCTATTAAAAGTTGATTTCCTCTTTGTTGAGCTTCCATATATATATCATCACGTTTATTAATAATATTATGAGCTTCTTTTACTTCTGCCGGGATTAAAACATAAATTTTTTCAATAATGCTAGAAAGCTTATCTTCATGAATCATTACAAATGGTGTTAAAGGCATTTTAAATGACTTTGCAATAAGCTCATGTATTTTTTCTAAACATTTGTAGATATTATTGGTGCCCATAAAGTTAAATCTCCCTATTTAAATTATTAAAGTAATTATTTACTGACTCCGGTACAAGTTTAGAAATGTCTCCTCCTAGCATAGACACTTCTTTTACAATACTCGAGGAAAGAAATGTATTTTCTGTATTTGATACTAAAAATAATGTTTCCATTTCAGGGCTTAAGTTTTTATTCATTTGCGCCATCTGCATTTCATACTCAAAGTCTGTTACTGCTCGTAAGCCTCTTACAAGTACTTGTGCATTCTTTTTTTTAGCATATTCTACTATTAATCCATTAAAGCTATCCACTTCCACATTAGAAATATCTTTTACAGACTCCCTTATTAAATTTAACTTTGTTTCATAATCCAAAAAACCTTTTTTAGAAGGATTTGTTAATACTGCAATAATAACTTTATCAAAAAGTCTTGCAGCTCTATTTAAAACGTCTATATGTCCGTTAGTTATAGGATCAAAGCTTCCAGGATAAATTGCTGTGGTCAATGTTTTTCCAATCTTGATTGTCTTTTCATCATTTAATATTATATAGAATATTATCCATCATAAATGAAATTTTTGTTATTATTTCCTTATATTTCTTTGTATAGTTTACAATTTTTAATTATTATATGTTATAAGGTAGAAATAACAAATTTTTTAGATTGAAATAGGACCTTAATATGCCATCAGGAAAAGTCCATGACAATATAGCTTTTTTATCATTAATACCTATTTTTGCGCTAGGGTACTTTTGGGGCAAGCTAAATCTTACTGATAATTTGCTTTTAACATTTTCCTGCTTGTTTTGCCAGCTTATGTTCGGTCCTGACTTAGATACCAATAGCAAACAATATAAAAGATGGGGGTTATTGAGATTAATATGGCTTCCATACAGAAAAATATTAGGACACCGCTCCAGATATACGCATGGACTGTTATGGGGACCTATAATTAGATGTATTTATTTAACAATAGCAAGTTTTACGCTATTAATTGCGACTCTCTATGCTATTAATTATTTTTTAGAAATAAACTTATTTCCTCTTTTGGTAGAAATTTTTCTATTTATTATAACTAGTTTTACTTTAGAGAATTTTTTGAATATTTTTGTGCCGATATTATGCGGTCTGTTTATTGGTACGGCAATTCATACGCTAACAGATAAAATAGCATCATTTTTTAAAAATTTGATTTAAGGTGATGACTATTACCTAATCTATTTTTATTTTAAAAACTTCAAGCTCATCGTTGTTAATATTGCAAATACCTTTAGAGTCAAATAAATATGTTCCTTTTGGGGCAAATTTAATACCTTCTTCCAGCTCTTCCGCTTCATATTTTTTCTTAAAGATATCGCTTACAGTCACTTCGTTGTCGCCACTTAATGCAAGAATTTTAGATGTTACATCCAAGTCTACTTCTTGATTATTCCTATCATAGTTGCAGTGACAGCCAACAGAATAATTAACTTTCATACTTTGATCAATTACTTCTTTATTTATTTCTGCAACTCTATTTTTTATAAACTTTGAGTATTCAATAGCTTTTCTTGTATCGGTAAATAAAAATCTGAAAGTGTTGTTTTCTCCCTGAAAATCAGGATATCTTTCTGCATTATATTCTTTTTCTGCCTGCGCTGCAGTTCCGTTTATCAAGCCATTAACTATGCTTTGAGTAAAGAAATCTTCTTCTGAATTATACAAATAAGAATCAGGGCTATCGTTTTTGCTTAGTTTTAGAATAAAATATATTATTTTATGATCTTTTAAATCCTGTATTTCTTGTTGTATCTTTTCTTCCATTTCTTCTTCTTGTTTTTCTTGTTGCTTTTTTAATTTAATCGCATCGTATTTTAGTTCTAGCCTTTTTATACCTTTTCTTACATAAGAAAGCGCTATAGATCCTCCCATAAATACAAAACCTAATATAACAGGAGTAAAATCTATAACTAAACCTCTGTCTTCTATTTGTATGTCAACAATCCTTTTAATTGCAGCTAAAGGCTGACTAAAAATACTTTCAAACACAGCTAATAGTGGTCTTAATGCATCAAGGTCTATTAATGATAGAAACCAGTAAAAAAAGATTAACGGAACTATTAACATTAATAACGCTTCAATAACTTTGATTATATTTTTTAGAAGTTTAAGCATATATTTATTTCTCCTGGCAAAATTTTATTTTACTATAAAAAAATAATCTATAAGGAGTTAAGGAAATTCCAGTTTATTTTTAAGAATTTCTTTATTATATAATATATAGCCATTAAAATATATTCAATTTATATTCAATGTAAATTTATTGCAATAAATAATATAAGGTATAAATATAAAGTGTTTTAAATTACGATGTTATCTATTAACCTTATATTGTTGATTTTTGCAGCTATAGCAATTAATGTATTTTTTTCCAATAAATTAGTCTCTTTAAAAGAATCCAAGTTTAAGAATTCTAAATACTCAAGTTCTATATCAGCATCTAATATTTTTAGTGCAGTATTTAAAATTTTTTCTTTATTTTTCAATCCGTTATTATATAATTCTTGAATTTTAAATAAAAGTTTATTAATTGTTATAGCTTTGGCTCGTTCTGCTTGTGTTAAATACGCATTTCGTGAGCTAAGAGCCAATCCGTCATTATCTCTAACTATAGGGCATTCTACTATTTTTACAGGTACATCTAGATCTCGACACATTTTTTTTATTATAATTAACTGCTGAGCATCTTTTAATCCAAAAAATGCTTGATCTGGAGCAACTATATTAAATAATTTTAATACAATCGTAGCAACCCCATTAAAATGCCCTTTTCGGGTTAAGCCGCAGAGCTTACTTTGATAATATTCAGAAGGGACTACATAGGTTAAATGTTTATCCTCAGGATAAATTTCATTGCTAGATGGCGTAAATACTAAGCCTGCACCGTTTGCTTTGCATATTTCAACATCTTGCTTTAACTGTCTTGGGTATTTGTCTAAATCTTCATTAGGTCCAAACTGTGTAGGATTAACAAATATACTGACAATAACCTCATCACACTCTTGCACAGCTTTTTTTATTAAACTTGCATGTCCATCATGAAGAGCCCCCATCGTAGGGACTAGACCAATCGTTTTATTATTTGATTTTAAATCTTTTACTTGTTTTCTAATTTGCTTAATAGTATTTAGTACGACTATATCTTTATTTGCTTGTGATGAGCCCATTGTCTTTTAACCTATTTTTCTCATCCTCTGATAATTTAAAAATTTCGTTTTCAGCAGGAAAATTCATGGATTCCACATCATTTTTATAACTTTCAAAGGCTTCAACCATAGTATCAGCTAAATTAGTATATTTTCTGGCAAATTTAGGAGTAAAATCAGAATATTTTCCTAAAATATCATCTGTTACCAATATTTGTCCTGAGCAGTATCTACCGGCTCCAATACCAATTGTGGGTATATTTATTTTTTCTGTTATATACTTAGCCACTTCTTCAGGTACCATCTCTAATACAATTGCAAATGCGCCTGCTTGTTCAAGAGCTTTAGCCTGCTCAAAGAGTTCCTGAGTTGCCTCCAGCGTTTTACCTTGAACGTTATATCCACCAAGAGTATGTAAATATTGAGGAGTAAAACCTAAATGTCCTAAAACAGGTATACCTATAGAATTACAATGACTTATAATATCCACTATAAAGTTAGATCCACCTTCTATTTTAATAGCAGAAACACCAGCTTCCTTTATAAATCGTCCAGCGTTTTCTATAGCTGTTTTTTTATCTGTTTGATAACTCATAAAGGGCATGTCTGCTATAACTAAAGCTTTTTGAGTGCCTCTTACAACAGCTTTTGAATGGTGCAGCATTTCATCAACTGTGACGGCATGTGTTGTTTCATAACCTAAAGCAACCATTGCCAGCGAATCACCAACTAAAATAATATCAATACCAGCTTGATCCATATATTTTGCTGTTGAATAGTCATAAGCCGTTAAAGCTGTTATTTTTTTATTTTTTATTATTGTATTTACAGTTACTTTTTTCATAATAGTTGCTTTTCGTTTCTTGATTTTTCTGTAGCACCTTCTTTTTGTATTGACTTATACCAGTGGCTTACAGCCTTAGCTAACATTTTAGGTGAATGCCTTACAAGACCCTCTTTATTTTCTTCAATCAAGCGTTTAAACACAACATTTATTCCATGTTTTCTTACTCGCTCATGATCTAATTTTACAGGTAAAGAATCAGCAGCTTTATACTTTAATGCCAAGTTTTTAGGGAGATTGTCATTAACAAATACAGTATCAATAACATTGCCGTCTGAATGCTCCAGAATAGCTTCAACGTGATCTGCCACTGTATAATTATCTGTTTCTCCTGGCTGTGACATTATATTGCATATATAGATTTTTTTTGCTTTTGCGTTTGATATAGCATTTGTGATTTCTTTAATGAGAAGATTTGGAATGATACTTGTATATAAACTTCCCGGCCCCATTATAATTAAATCAGCATCACTTATTGCTTGCACAGCATCGTCTAAAGGAACAAGATTATTAGGATGCGCTTTTAATCTTTTAATTTTGCCACCAGCTTCAGGAATGCTAGATTCGCCCATAATAACTCTACCATCTTCCATTTCGGCAATAAGGCGCATATCATCAAGTGTTGCCGGTAATACTTTTCCTCTTATTGCTAAAACTTTTGATGATTCTTTAACCGCTCTTACCATATCACCTGTGATTGCACATAATGCAGATAAAAATAAATTACCAAAGCTATGACCTTCAAGACCATTGCCACATTTGAATCTGTACTGAAATAATTCTGTTACTAAATCTTCTTCATCTGCTAAAGCAGCTATACAGTTTCTTATGTCTCCAGGTGGTAGAACTCCCATTTCTTCTCTAAGCCTACCTGAGCTTCCACCATCATCACCAACGGTTACAATTGCAGTTAAATTATTTGTAATATGTTTAAGTCCTTTTAGTATAGTGGAAAGGCCTGTGCCTCCTCCAATAGCAACAATTTTAGGACCTTTGTCAAGTTTACGTCTTCTATATAAGGTCTCTAATAAATGAGCCCTTTCACCAGGATCGATTGCATCCATCAAAGAGCTATTTACTTTTTTTAGTCCAACTATTATAACAGCAAGTCCTAGTATAAATATTATACTGCCTGATACCGCAGATGGAGAGTGTTCAGCCAATGCTCGAATTAGTTGAATTGATTGATCTATAGGATGTAAATCAAATAATATTCCAAGACCTAAAATTACTAATAAGGTTCCAAGTATAGCTAGAGATAACCATCTTTTTACCTTCATGCCTGGCAGCAACCAAGCTTTTAACTTCAAAAATTTCTTGTGCCCCAATAAATTCACTATTTGAACCCCTTAACTATTTTTGTTCAATAAATTATTTTTAAACTTAATTTTAATTATATAAACTAAAGTCTTACGTATGCATAATTAATTAAGATAAAGTTAACATATGTATACATTTATTTTTGTGGTAATCATTACTTTTCTTTCTGTAATGATTTTAAAATTTTTATTCTACGTTAAGTAAAAAAAGAAAAAGTTAAAAAATGCTTGATTAATTTATTTAATTTTTTCTTATATTTAAGATAGCCAACCACTTTCCATTACAAAGGTAGCTGGTATTGGAGCTGTTTTATCTACAGCTGCTTGAATTTTTTTTGCTAATTCAATAGACTTTTCTGATCTTAAATCCAAGTGAATTGTATTAAAATCAGCAATTATTTTTTTCTTATCAACTGTTTTTATAAAAGAATCTTTGACTAAAGAATTTATTTGGCTCATGCAGAAGTTGATATCTTCGATATCTTCTCTTTCAAAATCAATTTCTCCATTTTCAGTATAATTTTTGATTGGTTGAAATTCTTTAGCGATACGTATGCCTGCTGTGTCACCAGCTTCTTCTAGATTTTTACTTGGAGCCCCTACTAAAATTAACCATTTGTCAAAATTGGCTATTCCTTTAGATACAGCTACTGCAGTATCAATATTAGTTAAAATATCTTTATGTAATGCACCATGAGGACGAACATATTCTACAGTGCGATTGTAGTACTTTGCCATTGCGTTTAAAGCACCAATTTGAAATACAACCATTGCTTGTATTTCTTCAGATGTAAGCTTTAATGAGCGATAGCCAAATCCTTGAATATCTGGGTAGCCAATATGGGCACCAATAGATAAATTATGTTTTTGCGCCAATTTCAGAGCTTTCATTATAGTGACAGGATCACCGGAGTGCGCTCCACATGCTATATTTACAGAGCTAACATAAGGAATTAAGCTTTCTTCAGATTCATTTTTGTATACACCAAAACTTTGACCTAGGTCACAATTTATATCTATAATAAATTCTTTTGGGGTGGTTTGTTCTTTTTTTATATTTGATAAAGGTAGCATTCCAGACAATTTTTGTTCCTTTATAGTAATTATCTAACACCTAAATTATATTATAAATCAGCTTGATTTTAGAAGGGTAGAAATTTATTTTTTTTAATTTTGGAATTTACCCTTAATTCGTATAATTTTTTCAAGCTCATTAACTCCGTTCATTCCATCTTTTAGGCCTTTAAAATTAGCAGCAGCATCTTTCATGTCAAAGGTTCCTTGTCTCAATATCAAATCCCAAAACACCTCCTTAAAAATAAAGCTTAATGTAGTCATTCCTGCAATACCTAAAATTTGATACTCAGAAGGTGCAAATCTCATTATACTGCCGAGTTTTTTATGAAATTTATAATGTTTTTGTAAGTCACTTCTAGCGGAAAGTTCTTTTTTCATCTCACCATAAAAATTTTTAGCAAAAGCAATTGGGGTACAACAAAGAATGAATGCAAACACTATTGCAAAACCATGTTTTTTCATATAGTAACACTCCCGTAAAAACTCCTTAAATTAGGACTTTAAAAAATTTTATTTTAAAATTTTTCTTTATAGTATGAAGTTATAACAATGGAAAAAAAAATTTGAAAGATACAACTATTTATACCCTGCCTGGCAAAAATATAAAAATTAAAGCTTGTAAGAAACCTAGTCTCCTACAAGCTTTAATTTTAGTGCGAGTATTAATTCAAGCTATTTAATACCGGTTTTTTTAGAGTTAAATATATCAACGTCTATATGATTTTTATTCTTGCTTTTTTTCACTATAAGTTAGAACTCCAGCAGCAAGAAAGAGTCCTGTTGTAGGTAAAATTAAAAGCGCCTTTCTTGTCGTCAATAGTGCCACTAAAGAGATTAAACTTAATTTTTCCATAAACTTAATAGCAAGAAGTTTATTTTTACTTTTATATTCATTTTTTTCTCGTTCTTGTTCTATAAAAGCGTCACATATAACTCCAGCTCCAATAGCAGGTATACCAATTGACATTTTTCTATATGCACATGCTGGTACAAGAGCACCTAAGCTTGCTAAATTTACAGTCTTAAGTGCAGCCACTTTATTATTATCCTTGTCATTTACAATGATGTTAGGGAAAAGTTTAAATGATTTAAAAGCTACTTGCTTTTGGGGGGTGAGTCGAGATGAATAATTACAATTATTCATTTTCATAGTCAGCTTCCTTTTGAGTTGGATATATCATTTTTAACTTTATCAATATTCGCTATCATACGTGCCATAATAGCCCTCTTCATCTGAAGTTAAAGATTCTTTTATTGCTTTAAGAATAGGGTTAAGTAGTTGTCCAAGTGATTGCATCCGATATATATCTAGCAGGGGGCTTTACAGCTTGCTTAACAGGCTCTCCTGTTCCTGGAACTATAGCTTCTGCAATGATTCCTACACCTTCTGAAATAGCTTCACTTACAACTTTACCAGCACCTGTTGAGTCAACTATAGCTGCCTTACCAGCTTCTTCTCCAACCCTTTGAACAGGCCCTCCTTTGAAGCTTAAATTTTTATTATTGGAGAGTTTTTTATACTTGTTAATAAAAAGTAATAGGTTATCGATTGCATTTGTTTTTTCTTGATCTTGACCTGCTTTTTTAAGATCCTCGTTGATTTTTTTTACTTTTTTTACAAAAATGTTGGATTTTTTAGAATCCATAGTTAAAATATCAGTAGCGAATTGAAAAAATTCTTTTGAAATTTTTCCTTCTCTAGAATCTTCTTTTTTTTCTTTTTTATTATGATTTACTAAAACTTTATTATATGCAGATAATTTATCAAGCTCTTGACTTGCTCTACCGGCAAACTTAAGTGTCTCTTCTTTTTTTTGTTTTTGCGATTTACTTGACTTGAGGTATAGCTAATCTATTGATCATTTTTTTAACTCCTATCTTGACTTTTTATATATTAAATTAAATGATTATTTCACTGAATAATAGTATAAAAATAAGCAAGATTATACTTAATAGGAATTGAATTGTAATAAAATTTAATATTTTTTTTAGAGCCCTCACACCTTGATTAAAGCTAATAAAATAGGCATCCTTTGAGAGGAGGAGTCTAAATTTTAATTAATTGAGTAGCATAATATTTGAGATTAGATTCTTGTTATAATACAATTATTTTGATATGAGTAGTACAAAAATAAGGGAATAAGGGAACAGTGAGCGTAACATTTCAGCAATTAATACATAGATTAAATGAATACTGGTCAGATTACGGATGTATAATTCAGCAACCGTATGATATAGAAAAGGGTGCAAGCACAATGAACCCTGCAACCTTCCTTAGAGTTCTTGGCCCGGAACCATGGAATACTGCGATGGTTGAACCATGCCGTAGACCTACAGATGGTAGATATGGGGAAAACCCTAATAGATTGCAACACTACTTTCAGTATCAGGTTATTTTAAAGCCATCACCAGAAGATGCTCAAGATGTTTATTTAAAGAGCCTAGAAGCTATAGGTATTGATTTAAGTGCGCATGATATCAGGTTTGTTGAAGATAATTGGGAGTCACCAACGCTAGGGGCATGGGGCGTAGGCTGGGAATTCTGGCTTGATGGCATGGAAGTCACTCAGTTTACTTATTTTCAGCAAGCAGGCGGCATTGATGTAAAACCAGTTGCTCTAGAGTTGACCTATGGATTAGAGCGTATAGCTATGTATCTCCAAAATGTAGATAGTATTTACGATGTTCAGTGGAATGAAAACTTAAAATATGGTGACATTTATTTGCAAAATGAAATCCAGCAATCTAAGTATAACTTTGAAGTCTCTACTACAGAAAGCTTATCTCAAGTATTTGATTTATATAGTAAAGAAGTGGATGCGACTATTGAACAAGAATTACCACTTCCAGCTTATGATTGTGTTTTAAAATGCTCTCATACATTTAATCTTCTTGATGCAAGAGGAGTTATAAGCAAAGATGAGCGTACAAACTACATCAATAGAATAAGAAGAATGGCTGAAAAAGTAGCTAAAATGTATGTTCAGCAAAGAGAAGAAATGGGCTATCCGCTCCTTAAAAAAAACAATAAAGTTGGAGTTTAGACCGGCTAATTTATTTTTTTTTTTAAGCAACTATAATATTAAGCATTGTATAAAGTAGTGATATAAGCTAATTATTATCACTAAATCGGGCTTTGAATATTCAAGATGAATAAAAATCTTATTAATAAAGCTATTCTACTTGCCTGGATAACAATTGTTTATAACATTGTAGAAGGTTCAGCTTCTCTTTTTTGGGGAATCTCGGAAGGATCTATTGCTCTTGCAGGCTTTGGTGCTGACAGTATAATTGAAGTTACTTCAAGCAGTTTAGTTCTTTGGCGTTTTGAGGATGAAGCTGTTAACAGTAAACATCTTAATTTAAAACGAGAAAAGCAAGCAACATACGGTATAGCTATTCTTTTTATTTTGCTTGCTTTTGTGATATTTATCACTTCGACATATCAGCTGCTTCAGCAGAATCACCCGCAAAGCACTATACCGGGATTAATTATTTCATTTATTAGTTTACTTACTATGTATTTCCTTTTTTATGAAAAGAAAGTAGTTGGACTCAAATTAAAAAGCTCTACAGTTATAAAAGATGCAAGCTGTACATTTGCCTGTATAAAGTTATCAATAGTCTTATTTATCGGAAGCTTACTCTTTTGGCTTCAGCCTACATTGTGGTGGGTTGATAGCATAGCTTCGATTTTTTTGGCGTACTTGATTTATAAAGAAGGTATATTCACTTTGCACCAATTAAATAAATTACATAAAGCAGCTTAAGGTATTAAGTGCATAAGAAAAAGTTTTTACGTTTTTTGATTCAAATTATTTATTCCCCTTGTTATAGAAGCTTCTAGCTGAGAATTATCATTAAAAGCTCTTTCAAGTATATAACGATGCTTTAATATTTGCCACTTAATTTTAAGTGCTTGAGATTATTATTGTCACACCTGCTTGTAAAGGCTTGCTACCTGTTAAGAATTTTAAATAACTTATCATTAAATAAGCCTCCTTTATTAAATCAATAAAAATTGCCGGCACTCTGCTGGTACCGGTCGACTGGAGGAGGATAGCCCAAATGGCCGGCTCTACTTAGATAATATGCTTATAACATATAGCTTGAAGGCTATTTATTAGTATTTAAGCAATGTAAACCGAATAAGGTTACTAGATACAATTCGTTTTTTTCATTGTACTCTTTTCCACATTCACCATACAGGTTGCATATTCTTGCTTTGTTGTAATAATTAACCTTGGCTTTTTTATTGTTTCCATTTTTTTTCATTTTAGTTCTCCTTATTTTATGTTACCCAGTTAATTTTATTATACCTTTGTTGAGAATAATTCTCAATAGAAAATGATTATTTTATTACATAAATTTTAAAAAATAATCATCTGGCTAAAACACTGCCCTTTATTATTAATAAATATAAGGGTGTTTTTATTAAAAAAAAATTTTATAAATTAAAAAATAAAGAAAAAAAGTCTATAAAAAATGAAAAATATAATCAAAAAAATATTGAAAAAAGAAGCACTATTATTAGGCCCTATTTTATTTATATTGTTCATAGCTTTGGTATCTTATATTACCTTTACTTCTGTTGTTGCGTTTAAAGTGGAATATACCAACGCAACCAAAGGTGTGACGGTAACCGGGCTGGTTAAATCTAAAAAAGATATTAAACTTGCACCGGAAATAACAGCTAGAATAATCGCCCTTAATGTGAAAGAAGGAGATTTTGTTAAGCAAGATGAGCTACTAGCGGTTTTGGACTTGGGAGAGGCTGTAGCAGAAAGTGAAAGAGCTAAAGGTAGGTATGACGAAGCAAGAGCTAACTTGCAAAATCTTTTGACCGGATCAAGAGATCAGGAAATAGAAATAGCAAAAGAACAAATAAAAGACGAGCAGGAATCTATAAATATATTAAAAAAACAACTCGCAACCGGGCAAATACAATATGATGATTCTTTGTCGCAGACCAAAAGATTTTATAAGCTATACAAAGAAGGAGCTATAAGCTACAGAGAATATGAAAAGTCTAAATTTGCAACTTTAAGGGCAGATATTTTGTTAAATACCGTTGAAAACAGGATAAAGGCAGCTGAGGCAAAGCTAAGACAAGCAAAATATAATTTGAGTCTGGTCGAAGAAGGCCCGAAGAAAGAAGCAATTATAAGTGCTAGAGCTAATATGCTTGCGGCAGAAGGAAATTATAAAAAGGCTCTCTCTGATGTGGAGGACTTTTATATAAAAGCCCCGGTGGATGGCTATATTGTAGATGTGATAATTAAAAAAGGCGAAATCGCCAGCCCTACCAGTCCTATTATTAGAATGGCTGATCTGAATGATATGGCAATCAGGGCAGAAATAGAAGAAACAGAGATAAATGACACAAAACTAGACCAAGAGGTATTATTAATCTTTGATGCATACCCTGACCAGATATTGAAAGGAAGGATTTATCAAATTTTAGAGGATGTAAATCCTTCAACAGGTACTTTTATTACAAAAATAACACTGCCTGATAGTGATAAGCCTGTGTTTATTGGCATGTCTGTTGATGTGACAGTTATTCAAGAACGGGTGAAAAATGGGGTTATCGTTCCGGCTAGTTTTGTGTTTTTGGATGACAACAAAAAATATGTGTTTAGGCAAGTAGGGTCAAGCGCTATTAAAACATATGTGAAGGCTACGATTTTTAATAATAACAAGGTTTTTGTTAAAGAGGGGTTGAGTGTTAATGATGTGATTGTAAAGCCGGTAAAGCCCCAAAAATTAAGAAATAAAGAACGCATTAAGATTGTTGAATATCAAAAGGGTTTGTAGATGAAGTATTATGAATTATTTATCGCTTGGCGTTATATGAAGGCTAATATAAAGCAGTCTGTTATTATTTCTGGCGCTGTGGGTATAGGTGTGTCTATCATAATATTTGTGCCGTCTATTAATTTGAGCTTTTTTCAGGATTTGATAGATAAAACTATATCAAGCTCGTCGCATATAACTATTACAAAAGAATTAGAGACCTTTAAAAGAGATGATTTGCTTATCAAGCAAAAGATGAAAGAAATTTTTTTGCTGAAAGATCAAACCTTAGCACGCAGGCGCAATATTATTTCTTATAAGCAGATAATAAAAAGTATAGACTTTATTAAAGACATAGAGGAATTTTCTCCGTTTGCAAGGGGGCAGGCTATTGCGGTAAAAGGCTCGGAGGATAGAGGAATTACTTTGATTGGTGTTATACCAGAGAAAGAAGTTAAAGTTATTGATATTGAAAAATATATGGTCAAAGGTTCTCTAAGAGATATAGGACTTCAGGATATTGCAATTGGTAAAAAGCTTGCGGAGAAGTTAAAAGTTAGGTATTCGGATAAAATTAATGTTGTGGGACCTCGAGGTATTGAGAAAATCTTTACGGTGGGGGCCATTTTTTCTACAGGGCTAAGGACAACAGATGAACAGAAGGCTTATGTGGCATTAAAGTCTGCCCAGCAGATTTTTGAGTTGCGCAATGAGGTTACTGGTATTGGCTTGAAATTAAACGATATTTATCAAGCTGATGTAATAGCTGAAGAAATAAGAAAGATAACGGGTTTAGATATTAAAAGCTGGATGGATGATAACAAGCAAATACTTGAGCAGATTACGAGGTTTAAGATTATTATTGCGTTTATTAATTTTTTGATTATATTCTCTGCAGCGTCTAGCATAACGAGTGTTTTTATATTGCTTATTGCGTCTAAGTCTAAGGAGATTGGTATATTAAAGTCAATGGGGGCTCAGAATTTATCTATAATGATGGTGTTTTTGATTCAGGCTGTTGTTTATAGCGTGTTTGGGTATTGTATAGGGTTGGTTGGGGCAAAAAGTTTGATATCTTGGTATAGTTATATACTTAGTACGCAGGCGGAAACTTTTTTGACTACTAGTATTCCTGAGTTAAAAATTAATGTTCAATATGCGCTGCTGGCTTTGGTTTACTCTTTTGTTACGAGCTTGATTGCAAGTATAATTCCTGCTTATCAGGCGGCTAAGCTTAATCCGGTTGAGGCGATAAATGAGTAGGTTAATCAAATAGGGCTTTTAGCCAGTTAGCAAAATTATTGGCAAGTTCGTTGTCTGCTATAAGTTTTTTTGTTTTTATCGCTAGTCCCAGCTGGCATCCGGGTTCATCTTGCCAGGCTAAATAAGTATGCACCATAGCTTTAGAATAATGTACATCTTTGAATGTAGTAATTTCTGATTCTTTTGCTATATCTATACTAGTTTTTATAATATCTTTAGCGTAATCGGTTATCATTGTTTTTAAAAAGTCTTCTATCATGCCTGATTCTGAGTTGTTAGGCATAAGCCATACGCCTATTTTCATTTTTTCTGCCGGTATAATTGTGCCTTTTTTATCAGGTGATTTTGGGGCTTCAATATTCTTGGCATTTAAAATTGTTTTTATTTGATTCCATCTATCGAGAAGGTGATTATTAGTAGGCTTTTCTATATTTTTATCTGCGTCAATTAATACACCAATGACTTCAGGTTTATCTGATGATTGTAAAAAAGTTTTTAAAGTTCTGGCTACCCCTCTGTCATTGTCACAGATTTTAATATCAAAATCTTTAATATAACAAACTTTAGATTCTTTTAATTGATAACATATTGCTTTTGTAACAGCTTCATCGGTTTTCCCCTCAACTAGTAGAACTTTTTTATACATTTATCTAAACTCAACTCCTACTGCAAGGCTATCATCAAGAGTTTCTCTGTCATAATAAACAGCATCTATATCTGGAGAATCCT
Organism: Candidatus Gastranaerophilales bacterium; assembly: GCA_028277625.1. Classification (GTDB taxonomy): domain Bacteria; phylum Cyanobacteriota; class Vampirovibrionia; order Gastranaerophilales; family JANQFW01; genus JANQFW01. Next base: position 28,340 of record JANQFW010000029.1, read on the forward strand.
CTTCTTTTTCCAGTCTATAAAAACAGCCTTCCTCTTCATGCTCACCCCATATTTTATTAAATCCCCTTACACAATCCAGGCTGTGAGAGGTTGCAAATACTTGTATATTTAATTCTTTTGAGAGCTTGAATATTATTTCCCATAACTTTGGATGTACTGACCAGTGTAGCCCGTTTTCAACTTCATCTATTAAAGCTATACCGTCTTTAGCATTAACCATTGCAAGTATTATGCCTAGCAGACGAGTCATTCCATCGCCATAGGTTTTTAAGGATAGTCTTTCTTTTACTTTTTTACTTTTTACTACAGGGATTCTTTTACCTCTATCGCCCATAAAAGCAAGCCCCGTAATGCTTGGTTCAATTAGTCTTAAGCAATTTATCACAATGCCTTCCAAGTCAGTTAAATTTATATTATCCCATAGTTTTGAAATATTCTGATTATTACAATTTAGAGAAGAAACATATTGAACCTCAGTTAATTCACCAACTTCACTTTTTTCAAATTTATCAAAGATTTTAAAATGATTTTTAAATTTATCAAATAACTTTATATTGCTATCACTATCTAAAGTTATTTGAATATTATATTCCCCTAGTGTATCAATGTTTATTATCTTTATTCTAAAGCAATCACTGTCAAGATCAACTGGCATAAAATATCCGCATACTTTTTCTTTATTAGAACTTATAACTATTTCACTTTTAAGTAGTTCATATCCGTAAAAAATATATTTTAAAGGGTTATCTACTGTTTTATTACGCAAATGCTCTTCTATCGAAAGTTCCCAGTCTTGCTCCCTTTCTTTAATTAAATCCCCTAAGTTTGAAAATTTTCTGGCATATGATTGCACTGCCTCTAATAAACAGCTTTTGCCCGTATTATTTTTTCCAACAAACAAGTTTACATTACTGAGTTTTGGTACTTTTAGTTCCTTAAATATTTTAAAATTCTGTACATAAAGGGAATCTAACATGCCACAATATCCTATTTATTTTAAATATAATTATATGGAAAAAATTATATTCCTAATATTAAAAGTTATCAACCAACATATTTTTGTACAATAAACTTCTTAGCAATGCTTTATTAAAATTTTTTAATTATAATTATTTATAATTATTTTAAAACTAAAAAAGGGAGCCTATTATGATTTGCGCAGAAGTTTCAATTATACCAATAGGAACAAACTCAACAAGTGTAAGCGACTATATCGCAGAATCCGAAAAGGTTTTACAAAATTATACTAGCATTAAATACAAGCTAAACGCAATGTCTACAGAGATAGAAGCTGACAATATTGATACACTCTTTGAAGTACTAAAAGAAATGCACCTTGCTCAAATTGAGAATGGCGCTCAAAGAGTAAGCACATCTGTAAGAATTGATGACAGGCGCGATAAAAAGATAACTCTATCAGGTAAAGTGAAAGCAGTTGAAGCTAAACTTTAATGGATGAAAACGCCTTAATAAAGCTGGAAGAAATCAACAAGGTTTATTCCGGTATTTATCCTGTCTATGCTTTAAAAAATATTAATCTTTCTATTAGCAAAGGTGAATTTATAAGTATTGTAGGTCCTAGCGGTTCCGGCAAAAGTACGCTTATGAACATGCTTGGGCTTTTAGATCAGCCGACCTCTGGGAAGTTGTACTATGCAAATGAGGAAACATCAAGCTGGGATAATAATCGCAAGGCAAACTTTAGAAACAAAGAAATCGGCTTTATCTTTCAAGCTCATTTGCTTTTGCCAGAGTTTACCGCACTAGAAAATGTGCTTATGCCAGTTTTTATTAGCAGAAAAATAGAAGAAGAAAAAATTGAATATGCCAAATATATTTTAAATACAGTTGGCCTAGGGGACAAAATGCAAAGCTTGCCTACTCAATTATCGGGTGGTCAAAATCAACGTGTTGCAATAGCCAGAGCTTTAGTTAACAAACCGTCTATAATATTTGGAGATGAGCCTACAGGAGCTTTGGACCAAAAAACAGGGCAGGATATCTATAATCTATTTAGAAAAATAAATAAAGAAGCTGGAATGACATTTGTTATAGTCACACATGCTGTCAATCTTGCACAAAAAGCCGACAGGGTGATAGAAATAGTTGATGGGGCAATAGTCTCAGGTGGGTAAGCCTGACATTCTAATATTGATATAGCTAGGTGTATCAATATTAGAATATTTTAGAGCTATTATACTTAATTTTTAAAAGTGCTATTAATGCAGAGTATTCTTTTTTTATGCTTGCTTTTCGCCTATTTTAGCGATTTGCTTGTTTTTAAACTTTTGGGATAATTATATCCTTATTATGATTTGTTAAATTGCAAGTTATATAGTACAATTAACTTTGTAAATTTGAAGTTAATTTATTTAAATTAAGGGGGACAAATGAAACAACAATATTTAATCGTTGCAGAACAAATTTCTTTTAGAAATAACAGATTATCAGTAATTAATGTTTGGGATCAGTTTTCAGCATTACATTTACCTGCTAAATTTAACTTTGATCTAGCTTTTATTTGCGGTCCGAACTGGGAGCCCGGCGAATATGAGCTTAAATTTAAAGTAAGAGCCGGCGACAAGGAAAGTGTTGAGCTTGGTACAGTAAAAGCAGAAATTAAAAATGAAAAATCTGTATTTAATGCGATTGCTAACAACTTGAACTTTTTAGCAGAAAAAGGTGCAGAAAGCATTACTTTTGAAATAGAAGTTAATGGCGAAAACATACTAGTAAGAGAATACCCAATTTCTTATCTTCTTGAATTAAAGAAACAAGAAGAGCAGGGAGAAGTTGAAGTTTCTGTAGGATCAGAAGCCTAGTAAATAAGAACAACTTTTTTAATAGTAAAGAAGCTACCTATATTTTACCTCTTGGTATTAACTAGCTGACTAATCGAAATTATGTGGAAGCAAGTTATATTTTTAACAAGAAGGTTACAAAATAGGTAGCTTCTTTTACGTTAAGCAAGGAGATCTTATGAATAAAATAGTTATTACTTTGGCGATGATGATGTTTTTAAATTATAGTGCGGTAGAATCTTTTGCTAATGATACTGCTGTTATAGATACTTATAAAGTAATCAATAGCTATCCAAAAGCTAAAGAGTCAGCCGAAATAATTAAAAAACAGGAAAGAGAATTACATAAATTTATAATACAAGCATCTAAAGATATTAAAAGTGCAAAAAATGACGTGGCTAAAAAAGAAAAAGAAGAAAAATACAATAAAGACTTGGCTAAGAAAAGAGCAGAACTAAAAGCTAAAATGGAAGAATGGAACAAACTTCAAAAACAAATTTATGCAGTTATAGAGAAGGTTAGCCAAAAAAAGAAAATTAAAACAGTTGTACGAAAAGAAAGCACTTTGTATGGTGCTGAAGATATAACTGAAGATGTTATCAAAAAGTTAAATAACAAGAAAAAGTAAATTAAATAAAATTGGGGAAAGTTAATCAATAATTATTTCAATAGATTTTTTTCCTGCTTTTATCAGATATTCAATATGATTTTGCATAATAAGTTCACCACTTATCAAAATAGGTATGCCCGGCGGATATGGTACAATTGTTTCTTTTGCAACCAGCCCCTGGCATTCCTGTATTGGTAATATTTTTGACTTTTTGTTAAATGCATCTGCAGGAGAGAATATTACGTGCGGTGATGAGAAATAATTATTAAGTTCAGGCTCTGAACTTCTTTTGGGTAGTGTTTTCACTGAGAGAATCAGAGAAGACATTAACTTATCAAGTTTTTTCTTTGTTGTGCCAATTCCGGTATAAGCCATTAGTGATACATCATTATTAAGCTCTACTTCTATATTTCTTTTATTTTCAAGATGTTCTGCTACTAAGTTGCCTGAAATATCTTTTAACTTAAATAATAGCTTTGTAGGATCATGATTTTCATTATTATAAAACATTATTTCGGGATATTTTGTTAGTTTTTCTTTGAAAATACTAATATTTTCTAATAAATTACTTAAATCTTTTTCACCTTGTATTGAATTTATATGCTCAATAGCTCCTTCTATACTTGCTAGTAGAACATAAGAAGGCGATGTTGTGTTGGTTACATTTAAACATTCTTGCATTTTTTCGGGCGTTATAGAAGCACTTTTAGCTATGTGTAATATCGCACCTTGAGTCAAGCAAGAAGCGCTTTTGTGTAATGATTGAACTGACGCATCTGCACCAAGCTTAATAGCTGGCTCAGGCAGGCTATTGTGGAAATTCCACAAGGCGCCGTGAGCTTCGTCGACGATTAGCATAACATTTTTTTCTTTGCATATCCTTGATATTTCTGCAACCTCAACAGTAATGCCTTCGTATGTTGGGTTTGTAATCCATACTGATGTTATATCAGGATTTTTATTCAAAGTTTCTTCTATTTTAGCTGTACAAATATTATTTGATATATTCCAATCATTTATCCAGTCTGCATCAAGCCATACAGGTATAGCGCCTGTTAAAATTAATGCATTAATAACTGATTTATGTGCATTTCTTGATATTAAAATTTTATCACCTTTTTTTGCAGTGGCTAGCATTAGTGCAGTTATGCCAGAGGATGATCCATTTGTTAAGTAAAAAGACGCTTTGCTGTTGTACATTACACCTGCTCTAAGCTGCGACTTGAGCAATGTATCAGATGGACTTTGTAAGTTATCCAGCCCTATAATTTCTGAGTAGTCATTTTTAAAAACTTTTTTACCTATTAAATTTTTTAATTGAGGAAATATTATTCTTCCTTGTGAATGGCCTGGGGTAGTAAATAAGATTGGTTGCTTTGCTGCTATTTCTGTCAATTTATTTATTAGATGCATTTAACGCTCCTCTGCCACCATTTTGTCTGGTTAATTAGTTATAAGATTTAAATATAAAATAATTTTAGCAATAAATAATTTTTAAATAAGAAAAAAACTCTTATAATAGTTGATTATTTTAAAAAAATTAACAATAAAAACAAAAATTTATTATGTATTTCAAACATATTAACTAATATATTTGAAAAATAAGTTAATATGTTTGAAATAAGAGAATGTTTAAAATATCATAGAATATAATATTAAAATTAGGGCTGGGTTTGGAATGCAGTTAATGGATATAAAAAAAGCAAAAGATAGAGTTATAAAGCTAAGGGAAAAGATAAATCATCATAATTATCTTTATTATGTGAAGGATACCCCTGAAATTACAGATTTTGAATTTGACAAGCTGTTTAATGAATTAAAAACCTTAGAACAAGAATATCCTGAAACAGTTTCTACAGATAGTCCTACTCAAAGAATTGGAGCCCAGCCATCTGAAAAATTTGAACAGGTGAAGCATAGGGTTAGGCTTTATAGCCTAGACAACGCAAATAATGATGAAGAGCTGATAGATTGGTATAACAGAATTAAAAAAAACTATCCTGATGAGCAAGATATTGAAATAGTATGCGAATTGAAGATTGACGGTCTGGCTGTAGCTTTAACATACAAAAATGGTCTTTTTGAACAAGGTGCAACGCGAGGGAACGGGATTGTTGGAGAAGATATTACTACTAACTTGCGTACTATTAATAGCATTCCATTAAAGTTATTTGATACACCTGAAGAGTTGCCTGATACCATAGAGGTAAGGGGCGAGATTTTTATGCCTAAAGATGCGTTTGAGAATCTTAATCAACGCAGAAGAGAACAGGGTGAGCAAGAATTTGCAAATCCTAGAAATGCAGGTAGTGGATCTGCAAGACAATTAGACCCCAGGATAACTGCTCAAAGAAAGCTTGACATCTTTGTTTATGGAGCGGTTGCGCCTGAGCGTAGCGATGATATATCTTCAAGTCATTATGACAATATTAAAACACTGGGGAACTTAGGATTTAAGGTTAATCCAGATACAAAAATATGCAAAAATATTGAAGAAGCCCTTGAGTTTTGTCAAAAGTGGGCTACAGAAAAATCTAGCCTAAAATATGCTACTGACGGTGTTGTTGTAAAGGTAAATAGCCTGAAAAAACAACATGAGCTGGGCTTTACATCAAGAAGCCCTAGATGGGCTATTGCTTATAAATTTTCTCCTGAGGAAATATTGACAACACTAGAAAATGTGGAATTTAGAGTTGGGCGCACCGGAGCTGTTACGCCGGTTGCTCTTTTAGAGCCTGTTAGACTAGCAGGGACAATGGTGGCAAGGGCAAGCTTGCATAATGCAGACGAAATAGAGCGTTTGCAATTAAGAATTGGAGATAAAGTTTACGTTAAAAAGGCTGCTGAGATAATACCAAAGGTGATTGGAGTTGATTTATCTCAAAGAGCAGAGGATAGCAAACCACTTGCTTATCCTGAGCAATGTCCTTCTTGTGGACATATGCTTGAGCGCAAAGAAGGGGAAGTTATAAACTTCTGTCCTAACTTTATGGGGTGTAAAGCTCAGATAATTGGGCGTATTGAGCATTGGGTCAGTCGTAATACTATGGATATTGATGGGGTGGGTGGCTCTTTGATTAAGCAATTTGTAGAGCACGGCTTAATTAAGGACCCTGCTGATTTATATCAATTAACAAAAGAATCTTTAATGGACCTGGAGAGGATGGCTGACAAGTCTGCAGGGAATGTTGTAAAAAGTATTCAGGCATCTAAAGATCGCCCTTTAGGCCGGTTAATAAATGCCTTGGGGATAAAGTATGTAGGTAAAGAGACTGCTGATATTCTGGGGCAAATGTATAGTTCTATTAAGAGCATTGAAAATGCTTCATTTGAAGAGCTTGAGGCTATTGAGGGCATTGGTGAAAAAATAGCAGATAGTATTATAAATTATTTTAAAAATCCAGATGTGCTTGATATGATTGATAAGTTAGAAAAATATGGCGTAAAGCTTAAACAGGACATAGAAAAAGTAGACAAGTCAAAGCCTTTGTTAAACACTAATTTTGTCATTACGGGTACATTGTCGACTATGGATAGAAAATCTGCAAGTGATATAATAAAAGATATGGGTGGCAAGGTGACTGGCAGTGTGAGTAAAAAAACTTCTTATGTAGTAGTTGGAGAAAGCCCGGGTTCTAAATATGATAAGGCTGTAAGTCTTGGCATTGCAGTATTAGATGAATCTCAGTTTATTGAGCTTATTGAAAAGCTACAAGCTGGAGGAATAGACGAAGTAAATGAATAAAAACTTTAAAATTGTACAAATAAATGGATTATCCGGCATATTATTTCTTGCGTTAGTTGTGACAGGAGTATTTTGCGGTTTTGTTATATTTCCTATATGGATAATAATGACCGTTTGGAATGCTGTAGTTAGTGATATATTTTATGGACCTGCAATTAATTATATACAAGCTGCAATGTTGTGGACATTATTAGCTCTTATCTTGTATTTAATGCTAAAAAATAGTGTTTCTATTAAAATACAAAGAGACTCTAACTTATCTGAAGAAGAGTTAAAAGAGTTAGATAAGGCTTCTGTTAAAGAAGAATCTGAAGAAGAGACTGAAAAAAACGAAGCATCCAAGTCTGAATACGAAGATAAGCAAGAGTAAAAGATTATATAAAATCCTCCCTTTTGACGGTATTGTCATATAGGAGGATTTTATTTTAGTAGTTATTCACGGAAATTCGACATTTAAAAATAAAAAAGTTAAGTGATCTCGGGTATTTTACCGATTTTTCAAATTAAACGTAGGTACTCAGTTATCTAATAATTTTA
>JANQFW010000003.1 GCA_028277625.1 Candidatus Gastranaerophilales bacterium
ATATTCAAAAATTCTTTGCCTACTACATCAAATTCCATTTCTGAAGTTTTTATTGCTTCTTCCATTCGACCTTTTAAGCCCATTAGATCATCGTTTTTGGCCCAACGGCGCAGGAGGACAATTTTATTACGCAGTCTGTAATATAGAAATGCTGCGTATTTATCGTTATCCTTTGGGCATGTGTCTTCTGTTTTTGCGTTTTGATTTTCCAATCAGTTAACCCTCGGCCTTTTAGTTTAAATTTTATTAAAGATATATTTTGTTTGTTTAATATATATTATAGCAATTTTAAAAAGTCATTGCAGGAATTGCTTTGGAAAATCAGAAAAAAGGGCTATTTTATTAAAATTCTGTTACATTATTTTAAAAATTAGCAATTTTTATTAAAATTTTTACTTTATATACTTGGGTAAAGGAAACAGAAAAAAGAATTAAATTAAAATTTGGTAATGTGCTAACGATGGTGGTTCTGGAAAGAACCTTTTTTATTTTGTTCATTTTACTAAAAAAATTTTCTATCATGTCCTTAACTTTGACTCACAAATAAACCTGCTAGATATTTAGCAGGTTTATTTTAAACTTTTTTATTTAATACCTCTTTTTTTCTTTTTTTGATACCTTCTCCGATAGTGCAATATACTATCAGAATTATGCTTTAACTATAAAATATACTTCAATCTCTTTTTGCTTATCGTCCTTTCGTTGTGTTCAAAGACTATTACTCCTCCGCCGATAGTTTACTTGCTATCAGGACTTTTTACTTTTTAATACAACATATTTTTAGAATTAAAACTTTTTTAATCTACCAACCTTTCTTTTAATCACTTTTGAAATTTTCTTTATATACTGGGCACACTCAGTTTTACATAGCTTAATCCCTTTAATTAAGCAGCTTAGCATTATTAATAATTATGTTTTTAAATTAAATAAATTTAACCATCAAAAGCGGATATGATATGAGATGATTGATTTTGAACATTTTCATTATAAGAATTAATTAAACTTATAATATTAAAAAATGCTATGATTATAACTATTATTCCGCTTAATGCTAAAAGCTTGGCAATACTTTGGCGTGCCATATAAATCTCCCTTTTAAATTAATAGAATAAACTAATTTAAAAATTTTGTTTAGGTTATAGATTTATACTTTAGGTTGATTAACCTACTGCACAAAATCCGCCACCGCCTTCGCCACCACTGCAGCTTAAACCGACACCAGGTGAGCTACCAAAATTAAATCCTACTGAGCCTGCTGTCTCTGCGCCAGGAGCTCTTGCTATTGAACCCGCTGTCTCTGCGACAGGAGCTCTTGCTACAGAGCCTGCAGTTTCAGGAGTAAAAGACTTCATGAATGGATTGCTGGCTATTGTTGACATAAAATTCCTCCAATATCTCGAATGGTTTAATACCTCTATATTAATAAAAACAATTTATGAAAAAAAATTGCATGCTAATATTTTTGCCGTAACATTTGTTTATGTTTTTATAAAAAATAGATATAACACTAAAAGACCGCCTCGATAAAGAGACAGTCTTTTGTTTGATATTATAGAAACTATTTATAACTGATTATAGACCCATTCCTGGCATTCCACCTTCAGGCATTCCTGGCATTCCACCACCTTTGCCTTCGTCAGGAGAGTCTACAATAGCAGCTTCTGTAGTTAATAGCATAGCTGCTATAGATGCTGCATTTTCAAGAGCAGATCTTGTAACTTTTGCAGGATCTACGATGCCAGCTTTGATCATATCAACATAATCATTGTTGAGTGCGTCAAAACCAATATTGTCACCAGCTTCTTTTACTTTTTCTGCAATAACTTCACCACGTGCACCAGCATTGTAAGCAATTTGCTTTAGTGGAGCATCTAAAGATCTTAAAAGAATTTCTGCACCGGTTTTAATGTCGCCACAGAGTGTATCAATTTTGCTTTCTAAGAAAGCAGAAACTTTGATTAATGTTACGCCGCCGCCGGGAACGATACCTTCTTCAATAGCAGCTCTTGTAGCATTTAGAGCATCTTCTATTCTTAATTTTCTATCTTTTAATTCAGTTTCGGTAGCTGCACCAACTTCGATAACAGCAACGCCACCTGATAATTTAGCTAAACGCTCTTGTAATTTTTCTTTATCGTACTCGCTGTCAGACTCAGCAATTTGACGCTTAATTAAGCTTACTCTTTCTTCTACGCCAGATTTTGTGTCTTCTCCAACAACAATAGTTGTTTTATCTTTAGAAACTGTTACTCTGCGAGCTTTACCCATCATTTGTGCAGTTACATTTTCTAATTTAATTCCCAGTTCTTCTGTGAAGAGCTCTCCGCCTGTTAGAACAGCGATATCTTCTAACATAGCTTTTCTTCTGTCACCAAACCCGGGAGCTTTAACTGCTACAGCTCTTAGTACTTTTCTCATTGTATTAACAACTAATGTAGCCAGAGCTTCGCCTTCGATATCTTCTGCAATAATTAAGATACCTTTGCCTTCTCTTGCAACCTGCTCAAGAATAGGTACTAAATCAGAAACTAAATTGATTTTTTTGTTTACACAAAGTACGAATACATCTTCAAGAACAGATTCCATTCTTTCGCTGTCAGTTACGAAGTAAGGACTGATGTATCCTTTATCGAACTGCATACCTTCAACAACTTTTAATGTAGTACCGATGGTTTTAGCTTCTTCTACAGTAATAACACCATCTTTACCTACTTTATCCATAGCATCGGCAATTAAGTTGCCGGTGTATTCATCGTTACCAGCTGAAATTGTAGCAACTTGAGCAATTGATTCTTTAGACTCAATTTGCTTTGCGCTACTTTTAATTTGTTCAACACAAAGAGCAACAGCTTTATCAATACCTCTTTTGATACCGATCGGATTTGCACCGGCTGCAACATTTTTTAAGCCCTCTTTGATTATAGCTTGAGCTAAAACAGCTGCAGTTGTAGTTCCATCTCCAGCTACATCGTTTGTTTTACTGGAAACTTCTTTTACTAATTGAGCACCAACATTTTCTGCCGGGTCATCAATATCAATTTCTTTTGCAATAGTAACGCCATCATTAACAATTTGAGGCGAACCGAATTTTTTTTCTAACACAACGTTACGACCTTTTGGCCCTAATGTTACTTTTACCGCATTTGCAACAGCGTCAATACCCTTCTCTAAACTTTTACGAGCATCTTCTTCAAATATTATTTGTTTAGCCATTTTTCTTGTTCAACTCCTAATTTATTATATTTAATTAATCTCTTGATTACTCTATAACGCCTAACACGTCTTTAATAGAAAGAATTTTATATTCTTTGTTTTCTATTTTAATATCAGTTCCGCCGTACTTTGTAAATAATATAATATCATTCACTTTAACTTCCATTTCTTCTTTTTGTCCGTTATCTAAAGTTTTGCCGGAACCAAAAGCTAAAACTCTACCCTTTTGAGGCTTTTCTCTCGCAGAATCTGGAATAAAAATACCGCCCGGTGTAGTTTCAGTCTCCTCAATTACCTCGACAACAAGCTTATCGCCCAATGGTCTAATTTTAACGTCAGACATTATTTGTTTTCCTCCTAATTCATAAATCCCTTAACTTTACTAATAGTACATCAAATATTTTTTTATATTAATCAATTTTTTGTATATTATTCGATTAATATTTTTAAAATAACAAATTTTTTTGAAATTTTAAATAATATTTTTTATACTATATAATTTAATACAGTTTTAAAAAATTCTTAAATTTTTTAAGAAAAATTTAATTTTTTAATCTTCAAATATTTTTTCTTGTAAATATTTTACTAACTCTTTATCTAATGTTTTAAGATGAAATTTTAGCCATTCTTCCAGGGTTTTAGCCAAATGAATAGCAAACATACAAACATATTTATAATCTTTAGCATTTTCATCATAATAATTATAATGATATCTCAACCTGTAATAAACTGCTCTAAAGTACTCATGATCTTTTTTAAGAAAATCCAATTTAGGAAAACCTGTTATTTCTGCAAGAAACTCCTCATCCTTAAAATGCTCTGTTACATATTTGTCCAGGGTATAAATTAACTCAAGCACTACTTCTTTTTCTTCCGGTTTTGCGCAAGCATCGTAAATATCTTTTACAGACTTATTAATCTTTTCATGTTGCCCCTCTACTTTTAAAAAGAATAGCTGCAACTTTTCTTTATTATATTCCATCTATAAAACTCCTTGTGTTATATATTAACCTTTATATGGATAATGTCATTGGAGAAAGAGTTAAACAAAACACTAATCTTTCAGTTTAGCCTCCACAAAGTCCATAAGCTCTTTATCTAAAGTATTAATATGATAATCCAGCCATTCTATCATACTTTGTACCAGATAAACTGAAAATAAATAATAATATTTATTATGGTTATTATTTTTGTATTTGTAATGAAAGCACAACTCATAATAAATACCCCTAAAGTAATTGTGCTCATCTTTTAGGCCTTCTACTTTTATAAAACCAATTTTCTTTGCCAGGTATTCTTCATCTCTAAAATGCTCTGTAACATACTCATCCAATAACTGAATTAATTTAATTACCTTTTCTTTAACTTCTTGTTTTGTGCAGGCTTCTTTAAGGTCATTAACAGTGTCTAAAATTTTTTTATGCTGTTCGTCTATATTTTTAAAAATTAAATATAATTCATTGTTCTCCATTGGTAAAACCCCATATAATTCATTACACAAACAGTTATTTTATTAAGAAAAAAAAAATGGACCTAAATAGTCCATTAAAAAAACAGTAAAATAATTTAATTTTTTATTATTAAAATTATTTTTTAATTGCAAAGCTGATCAAGCCTGCTGTAGTAATACCAAGGCCTGCTAATGATAAAGCACTACCAAAAGGATGCTTTTTAATTTGATTTGTTACTGCAGATAATTCCTTACATTTATTGATATAATCATTCATATAAAGCATTTTGCAGCCGGTATGTTTAATCCCGCATTGTATACCTTCCCATACTGCTTCTTTTAGCAGCTCTTTACCTTTACCTTTTTTAGGTTTACATTTGCATTTAAACATTTAATATTACCTCCTAGTTTTTAATATCTATGTCTAACCTGTGAAGTGAAATTACTCAGGAGTCTGCGTGATCTAAGTAAGATGTTTTCTTATACATATAGTAGGGATATTTTTTTAGTATTTTATTCCCTATTTGTACAGAATAAGTTAACTTGCTTGAGTTAAGGTGAAAAATTTTTTTACTCATAGCTCAATCTCAAATAATAGCACCTTGCTCCATCAATATAGACTGGAGTTTTTTTATATCAACCTTCTTTACATTAATTTCGTTCTTTCCCTTGCAGGCCAAGGCTCCAGCAATGCCAGCTGCATGCCCGGTTGCCATACAACAAGGTATTTCTCTAAACATATCAAACAACTCATGTTCAACGCTTATGCATCGCCCTGCAAAAATTAAATTATTCATTTTTCTTGTGATCAAGCATCCATACGGCACCTGAACAGAACCTTGCTCATTCGATATATAGTTTGGAGCTCTTGCAATTGCATCATCAAATGTTTTATCTGTATCTTCTCTGGAAAATAAATACATACCCTTTATTCTTCTTGAGTCTCTTATCCCCATTTGTGCAGAAGTATCTATTAAGTATCCATTTTCAAATCCTGGCATTTCTTTTTGAAAAATATCTATTAGTTTATGGACTATTTTTCTTGTTTTTATTTCTGCGTGTGTAAGGTCTTGTGTATTAGTGCAGTCTATATTTTGGGCATGTGCTATATTAAACCAGGCTTCCCCCTTGTGCAAAGTTGGTATCCATCCGCCTATATTAATGGGTAGGCCTAAGCTTTTTAGTATATTTTGATATTGCTCATAATTTTGATTTATATATGTTTTTACTTTTTCTGTATCTAGCCCGCCAGCGCGAATACCTAAGGTTACGGGTAATAAATTTTCTTTATTTTCTTTTAAAACAGAAAGCCCACAGTATTTAGAAAAGTCTGCATCGCCAGTTGCATCAATATATACCTTTGCTTTTATTACGCTTCTACCTGATTTCCCGTCGATTACCGCAGCTGATACCATATTTTCATAAATAACAGCATTAGATAAAAACGTATGATAATAAGGCTTTATATCATTTTCTGTAATAAACTCATCAAAAACCAACTTTAAGGCTTCGGGGTCAAACAATATGTGGGGGCCTATTTTTTCAATGCGGCTTATCTGTTTTATTTTTTTTATTGTGTCTTTGCAAATGCCTTTTATTATTCGTTCTTTACCATCTGTTAGTCCAACCAAAAGAATAACCAGTCCGCCTGTTGCCTGCCCACCCAGATAACCATAGCGCTCAACAATTGTAGTTTTTGCGCCTGTTTTTGCAGCGGCTGTTGCTGCTGCTACACCGGCAGGCCCTCCTCCGAATACGGCTACATCATATTCTCCAATAATGGGTAGTTCTTGTGCGCCTTCGATAATATAGTTCATAGCAACCCCTGATTTTTTTATTCTCTCTTATTTTATATGTTTTTTATATTTTATTGAAGATGCTATAGGCCGATATTAGGCTAAACTAGCGGAAAAAATAAATATTATTTCATTTTAAAAAATAAAGTAATATAAACAAGTTTTTGGTATCATATTTAGATTGAAATATACATAAAAAAAGGAGACAGACCTATGGGCAGATTGTACTCGGATATAGTTCCTGTTATGAGGAAGCTTGAAACTTCGAATGTAGGATATTTCTCAATTAAAACATACAAAGCAGAGTTTAAAGACAAAGTTAGTGGTCTAATTCAAACACGTAAAAATAAAGCTACACACGAAAAATTTGCAGAATTTTCACTCTATGGCAAACAAGATAACACTAGGACGATAAAAAGAACGGCGAGCGGAGATGTAACTGACCTATCTAAGCCTGATAATTTACCTTTAGCCAAATTTGTGCCCAAAAAAAGAGAAGGGTTTAAAGATTTTATTGCAGAGTTAATTTTTGGCATAGTAAAAGGCTAGGTCACCATATAACAGAAAATACTCTTAAAATTTACAGAATAAAGCTTTTATTACATACTAAAGTGTTTTAAAGTTATTATAAATAAAAAAATGGGGAGATATTGTAAGCTATGGTAGACGCAAAATTAATAATAAATAAAGCTGAAAAGCAGTTGACAGATATATTTCAAGAACTTGAAATCATTAGAGAGCTAAATCAAGAAAAAGTTTTAAATGCTTTTATAGAAAATAAAGTAGGAGAAGAACACTTTGCAACCGTTAGTGGGTACGGGCATGATGACCTGGGCAGGCAAGTAATAGATAAAGTTTACGCTCAAGTATTCAATTGCGAAGCTGCAATAGTAAGAAATCATTTTGTGTCAGGAACACATGCCATTGCTTGTGCTTTATTTGGTATTTTAAGACATGACGATAAGCTTGTATCAGTGGCAGGTGCGCCTTATGACACACTAGAAGAAGTTATAGGAATCAGAGGACACGAGCAAGCTTCTTTAAAAGGGCACGGCGTAAGCTACGAAGAAGTGCCACTTAAAGATGGTAAAGATGTTGATCTTGAGGCTATTGAAAAGACTGTGGATGACAATACCACTATGGTATTAATTCAACGATCAAGAGGATATAGCTTAAGAAATCCTATTGATATTGAAACTATGGTTGAAATTATCAAGACAGTTAAATCAAAAAATCCAGAATGTATTTGCTTTGTAGATAATTGCTACGGAGAGTTCACACAGGCTTATGAACCAACAGATGTTGGGGCTGACTTAATAGCAGGCTCTTTAATTAAAAATCCAGGTGGTGGCATTGTGGAGACCGGCGGTTATATAGCTGGAAAGAAAAAATATGTTGAACTTGCTGCTACAAGACTTACGGCTCCTGGCATTGGATCCAAGGGCGGAGCAATGCTTAATCAGTCCAGATTAATTTTACAGGGCTTTTTTATGGCTCCTAGTATTGTGTATGAAGCTTTAAAAGGTGGTGTTTTAGCTTCGAAAGTATTTGCAAATTTAGGATATAAAACAACACCAATGCCTGATGAGTTCAGGTCAGATATAATTCAGGCAATTGAGTTTGGGGATCCTGAAAAATTAAAAAATTTCTGTAAGGTTATTCAGTCTTGTAGCCCTATAGAAGCCTATTTAACACCTATACCTGATGAAGTGCCAGGGTATGACGATAATATTATTATGGCAGCTGGTACATTTATTGAAGGGTCGACTATTGAGCTTTCTGCTGATGGACCATTAAGACCGCCTTATGTTGCTTATATGCAAGGGGGATTAAATTATGCGCATGTAAAAATTGCCTTGCGTAAAATTATTGAAAAAATTGAGGACTAAATATTAACACATAAATTTATTTAAAAATATGTAAATTTTAATACAATATAATCGACCAATCCCCATGCTTTTATTATAAAATTGATTTGTAATAAAAAGTGTGGGGTAAAAAGTCATTTCTTTTTACAACCCAATTAAATAACTTGAGTTTCGAAAAATAAGGATAGAATAAAAAATTCTTCCTTAAAATTTGAAGGGCGAGCGAGTCGGCTTGGCCGACGCAAAGCGAGCCCAAACAGAAACTCCCCCTTGCTAGGGGGTAAGGGGGTAGATATAACTTATTACTTCCTTAATTAAGGAGACAAACGTCATGTCGGGGAGAATTGACTGGGTTGATTATGCAAAAGGGTTAGGGATAATTCTGGTAGTATACGGGCATGTAATGAGGGGGCTTATAAGCTCTAGCGTAGAGCTATCTAGATCTACTTTCCTTATTTCAGATAAAATAATTTATAGCTTCCATATGCCTTTGTTTTTTTTCTTATCAGGCTTGTTTGTAGAAAAAAGTCTGCAAAAAGATTTTAAATCTTCTTTAATAAGCAAGCTTCAACTGCTTGTTTACCCGTATATTATATGGTCAATTTTGCAAGGAAGCATGAATATTGTTATGGCTTCTTTTACTAATAATTCTACAAGCTGGCTTGATTTATTAAAAATAACATATGAGCCTATTGGGCAATTTTGGTTTTTGTATGCTTTATTTTTTATGTTCATAATCTATCAAGCCACACGAAGGCATTTTGATATATTGTCCCTTTGGGTTTTTGCCGTTGTTTTATATCTTTTATCTCCTTATATAGATGTTTTTATTTTTAAAAAAATTGCTAATAATTTAGTCTTCTTTATCTCTGGATCTCTTTTGGTTTCTAATATTGACTTGAAAGTAGATTTGCAAAAAATTTTAGCCCATAAATATTTAATTTACTCTTTATTGGGATTTAGTGCTTTAGTTTATATTTTAATATCTATCAAGCTTCCACCTGTTTACAAATCATTAACATCTATAATGGCTGCTTTTTCAGGTATTTATATTATGGTTTATTTATCTAATAAAATTGCTAGTTTTAAACATGCCAACTTCATCAAGAGGTTAGGCGAGTTATCACTGGTTATTTATCTGGTTCATGTTTTTGCTACATCAGGATCTAGAATACTTCTTTATAAAATTTTTCATGTAGAAGATATCTTTATTCATGTGGCATGTGGGACGCTACTTGGGGTTGTTTTTCCTATTTGTGTATTTATGGCATCAAATAAACTTAATTTAAATAATTTTTTATTCGGAATGAAAAAGTAGTAGTATAATAAAATATAAAGAGGCAACTTAGTAGGAGCCCAGAAAGTAAAAAGGAAGAGGAGAAGAAATTATGGATAATTATGTTTGTATGCCATGCAGTTATGTTTATGACCCACAAGTAGGTGACCCTGATTCTGGCGTAAACGCAGGTACCGCATTCGCAGCAGTTCCTGAGGATTGGGTTTGCCCTGTTTGCGGTGCAGACAAATCTGTATTTGAAAAAGAGTAAACATAATAAACAGAAAACTTAAAGAAGGATAGGCAAAATGCTTATCCCTCTTTTTTTTAAGTAGATAATTACTTATTATTAAAGACCGAGCGCGTAGGCAAAGCCTACGCATAGCGAGGTCAAAAAAATTTCCCCTTGTATAGGGGGGGCAGGGGGTAGATATAAAATCTTTATTTCCCTTACGCCTTCACTACCTGAACAAAAACTTCTCTGGTTCTTGGTCCGTCAAACTCAGCAAAGAAAATACCCTGCCATTGCCCAAGCATAATTTTGCCATCGTTTATTATTAAGTTTAGCGAACACCCGAACAAGCTTGATTTAACGTGAGAGTCAGAATTTCCTTCCATATGCCTGAACTCTGGATAATCAGGAGAAATTTTATCTAAGCTAAATACAATATCGCCCATAACTGAAGGATCACATGCCTCATTGATAGTTAAGCTGGCTGTTGTATGCGGACAAAATAATATGCAAATTCCTTTTTTAACTCCTAATGATTCAATTACTTTTTTTACAGGCTTGGTAATATCAATAAGCTCATTTCGTTTTTTGGTTTTTACGCTTAATTTTTCCATCTTATAAAAAACTCCTCTTAAGTGAATTTATAAATAGTTAAATTTTAAAATTTCTTTGTTTAAATGCTTCATACATAATAACACCGGTAGATACACTTAAATTAAGAGACTCAACTTGATTATTCATAGGTATGGTTAACAAATAATCCGCGTGCGCGACTAACTCATCAGAAATACCATGAGACTCTGAGCCAAACATTAAGACTATTGCTTGGTTATAATCAATATCAGAGTATAACTTCAATTTTTTATTACCTTTTATTCTGGTAGCTGCAAACTTGCAGTTTTCAAATTTATTTAATTCTTGTTTAAGAGTGGCTTTTTCAGTTATTTTTACAACAGGTATCTTCCATATATTAAATGCGCTTGCTCTTACTGTTTTAGGGCTATACAAGTCTACTGTTTCATCTGTTAATATTATGCCTGATACATTGGATGCAATGGCAGTTCTGATAATTGTCCCAAGATTGCCGGGATCTTTTATATTTTCTAAAACCAGTATTATTGGACGTTGGGTCTTAAATATATCCTTTAATTCATAATGTTTTTGGTAAGCAGTTGCAATAATATCAGGTGCTGTGTCTGTGCTTGCGATTTTATCTAGTATATGCTCTGTTACTTTATAAGTTTTATCTTTTAAATGATCCGGTATATCTAGCTCTTTAATAAAATTTTCTCCGATAAAAATGTTATCTATCTTTAAACCAGAATTTAAAGCTTCTTTTACGCCCTTAAATCCTTCTATTAAAAACAAATTAGACGCCGTACGGTTCTTTTTTTGCTTTAACAATACAGTTTGCTTTACTAAATTATTTTGTAAACTTGTTATTTCTTGCATATTCTTCTAACCAAATTTTTTCCTGCTCATTTAGTCTATCATAATTTATTAGATTTTCATCAAGTTTAGCCTTGGAAAGAGACTCAATTTTTAACTTATTATCTTTTAAAACAAGAGTAACTGTGTTTTCAATCCTTACACCACCTAAGCTGTCATTATATAATCCAGGTTCTATAGTAAAACACATGCCTGGCTTAATTACTTTCTTAGCTGCTTCAGTCGGTGAAATCCTGGGAGGCATTTCATGTACAGATAAGCCTACGCCATGTCCCGTACCATGAGCAAATTTAAAAGAATCCACAGGGTTGTTATCTATTATATCTCTTACTGCTTTGTCTATATCATAACCAGTTGTTTCTAGGGTTACATCATAATTAAGACCCGCAAGAAAAGCTTTTAGTACAATTGTATAAACTTCTTTCATTTTTTCTAATGGTTTAGAATCTTTGCCCCCTGCAACAAAAGTTCTTGTAATATCTGTAGCATAGCCACCCTCAAAATAAGCACCGCAATCAAGTAAAATTAAATCATCTTTGCTAATAATTTTTTTATCGTCAGGGTTAGTATAGTGAATAAAAGCAGTATTTTGCCCACTTGCGGATATAACCTCAAAGCTTAATGCCTCAGCAGCATTTTGGATAAATAAGTCCTTTACTTTGTCAGAAAAATCTTTTTCTGTAATTTTTTGCTTGTTATCAATAGAGGTTTTAACCCATTGCATTGCTTGCTCAACTACTGTATCAGTTTGTTTAAAACAATATTTCATATGCTTAAGTTCTGAAAGGTTCTTTAATGATTTTAATATAGACAAAGTGCTTTCTTGCATAGCTATTGCTTTATCTTTATTTTTAGAAATAAGCCTATATGTATAAAGATTTGTTGAGGCAGGCACATAAGCAATTTTTAAAAGCTTATCGTTGTTTTTTAAAAAATCAATCGTAGCGGCAAACTCCTTTTCGTCTAAAAATTTAAACTTATCAGAGAAATTTTTCTTTATGGGTTGTGTAACTTGACTTATATCCGTAAAAACAAGACATGAATCTTGGGTTATAATCGCTTTTGACTTAAATGAAGAGTTAAAAGGTATGTCATAAGAGCGAATATTAGTAAGGTAAGCAATTTCTTCCAGCTTGGTTAAGACATAAAAATTAATATCTTGTTTGCGTAGCTCTTTAGTAATGCTTTCCAGTTTTTCATCAGGGGTTTCCCCTGTTATTTCAATGGGGATATATTTAAATCCTTTTGATGCTTGTGGATGTTGCATTTTACAAGAATCAATAATAGGATCAGAATCTAACTCTTTAATGTTTATAGCTTTATCTGCTAAGTTTTCAGATACTTTTTCAAAATAAGAATAACTAAGTTTTTTGCTAATTAGCCCCAGTGTTTGATTTTCTTTTAATACTTCGTTAATTTTTTCTATAATAGCTTTTGACTGAGGTTTATCCATGCTTAATTTAACAACAGTAACTAAATTTTTACCTGTTTCTTCATCAGCTTGAAGGTGGTATCTGCCATCTACAAAAAGAAAAACATCTTCTTGCGTAACCAAAGCATCACCTGTCGAGCCTGTAAAGCCTGTTATTAAATATCTTGAATTTTCCTCAAGAGGTGTATATTCATTTAAATATTCATCAGTTGAATTAACCAGGATAATATCAATGTTTTCTTTCTTCATAAATTTTCTGAGAATAGAAAGACCAGTACCCGAATCAGCCATATTTCTTGTCCTTTTTTTATTTATTTTACTCATTTTTTTAAAGGTACAAATTCAAAATTAAATAATAATAAAAATACACTAAAGAAAACAGGTTCCTTTAGTGTATTTGATTATTTATAGTAATTTTTAAAAAGCCTTATAAGTCCAAGATATAATTGATCAAAGTCCGTACCCCAGCCCCTGTTGCACCTTTTGGCATTTCTTTAACATTTTTATCAAGCCACGCAGGACCCGCAATATCTATATGAGCCCAAGGCGTATCTTCTGCAAATTTAGACAAGAAAATTCCTGCAACCTGTGCACCGCCTTCTCTGGAGCCTGCGTGCTTAAAGTCTGCAATATCACTTTTTAATGAACCAAAATATTCTTCATAAAGCGGTAGCTGCCATAATCTTTCACCACCTTCGTTGCCTGCATTAATCAAATCATCAACTAGATCTTGATTATTACCAACAATACCTGACGCAAAACGACCAAGCGCAACTACACATGCCCCGGTAAGGGTCGCAATATCAATAATTTTGTCCACTTTTAATGTATTAGCATAACATATAGCATCGGCCAGTGTTAACCTGCCTTCTGCGTCTGTATTATCAACTTCAATAGTTTTTTTATTCATCGCCGTTAAAACATCACCCGGCTTGTAAGCGCTGCATCCCGGCATGTTTTCGCATGCTGCAACAATTGCATGAATTTCTACATCCGGTTTTAATTTTGGCAAGACAGACATTACACCTACTACAGCTGCTGAACCAGACATATCATCTTTCATTGTTACCATACTGCCACGAGGCTTTAAGTCCAGACCACCACTATCAAAGGTTAACCCTTTGCCAATTATTGCTATTTTAGCTTTTGCGTTTTTAGGTTTATAAGTCATATGTATAAACTTAGGTGGCTCACTGCTACCTTTTGCTACAGATAAAAATGCTCCCATTCCCAGTTTTTGAGCTTCATTTTTTTCTATAATTTTACAACTTATCCCTTGTAGAGATTGTGCAGTTTGAGCTAGCTTTGCAGGGGTAAGCTCACATGCCGGCTCATTTACCAAGTCTCTTGCAAAGTTAACCCCGTCTGCAATGGTTTTACCTTTTTCTATGCCTTTATTTAGTTGCTCTATTTTATCTTTATCCAGTTCAACTATTGAAAACTCTTCGATATTAGTATTTTTATCATCTTTTTTTGACTTATATTTATCAAACTTATAAGATGCGATAACCGCACCTTCTGCAATAGATTGAGCGCAATCTTCAGGATTAAGTCCCCCAATACCAGCACCATGTAATATTGTACAAACTTTTTTAGCTTTTAATTCTTGAGCTTTTCTGTATGCGGTTGCAGTAACTTCTCTAATTTTATTCAAATCAAACTTTTCTGATTCTCCAAGTCCTACAATAACTACTTTATCAGCAGGTAGCTTGCCATATGTTGGCAGGACATAAGTTTTATTTAATTCGCCTTCAAATTTTTCTTTTTTTATTACATAAGACGATATTAAGCCATCCAGAGCTTTATCTACAGCGCCTGTAGCTCCACCTGGTGTTATTACACCTTTAAATAAATTTATGATTAACACGTCACATTTAGCTTCTGCTAATGATCCTTGAATGCCATTAATTTTCATAGTTACTCCTCTTTATATACATACTCAATAATACTTTTCAGATTATTTAATCAGATTAAATCTAATAAAATGGGCTATACTCTGAAAAGAGTAGTCTGAAATTTAATTGATAACCAGAATAAAAAGTCTGTTTAAATTCAAACAAACTTATTATACACCTGTATTGCATTTTGCAAAATATGCTAAGCCAAAACAGTTGAAGAATCTATTAAATATTTAAAAATAAAAAATCCCCTTATCCTTTTTGGAACGGGGAAGAAGAGATCATGAGGCAGAACTTAATTTAATAATTTGTCTCAATGTGTTTACTCTCTATTTTAGCCTTAGGAAGTTACCCTCCCTTATATGCCTTTGATAATCAACATTTAATTTAATTTGGATCGAATATTTACTTTGTTGAATATATAATATTACTTAAAGGAAAAATTAATATTACTCGAGAGTACTAGAATATATTATCCTAAAGAGTTATTTTTGGTCAAAACCTGCGTTTTGATTGTAGCCTATACACTTTATATCCTATTTTGTTTAATAAAAAAAATGACATACATTAAAATTAAAAAAAAAATCCCCCAATTTCTTTTCAAATCTGCAAATCAAGTTTAATTTAAATCCGACTTTTTTAAGAAACATTAAAAAGTATTGCCAAATGTAAAGCGATTTTTAGTAAATCATGCAATATTTTGCCTAAAAGATATTTTATATATATAAGCAAAGGGAAAACAAAAAAAGAATTTTACTTACCTTACCTTACCTTCCTTTCCCTTACCTTACCTTACATTCCCTTCCTGTAAAAGTTTTACCCTTATAAAAGGGTATTTTTTTTGGCGTGCGAATAAATATTGAAATTATTATATTAATAATCATTATAAAAATTCTGATAAAACATTATTGCTAAGCAAAAGTCCTTCAGAGCTTAGCTTTAAACAATTATTTTCCATAGTCAATAGCTTATAATCAATATATTTATTTATTACTGTTTTATAGTTTTTTATTAAGTCAAAGTCATAATCTGTTTTAAACTCATCTAAATTTAAGCCTTTGGCTGTTCTTAGTCCAAGAATAATAGCATCTTTTATTATATCTTCAGAACCTAGACCTTCACTAAATTCTTTCTTAAGTGGATTTTTAATATAGTCCTCAAGGCTAGTCTGATTAGAATATCTGGCTTGATTTACGTATCCATGAGCTGATGCACCAAATCCAAAGTATTCTTTATTTTGCCAGTAGCTTAAATTATGCTTTGATTCAAAGCCAGATTTTGCAAAATTACTTATTTCGTAGTGATCAAAGCCATTTTGCATAAGGTAATTTCTACATTCAAGGTACATTTTAGCATTGATATCTTCTTCGGGAAGTTTTTTAGGGCGTTGCTTATAAAATTTTGTATCTTCTTCTATTTTTAATCCATAAGTAGATATATGATCAATATCCAATCTAAAGGCATTCAGCAATGATTCTTGCCATATTTTCATAGATTGATAAGGTAATCCATACATTAAATCAATGCTTATATTTTCAAAGTCAGATTGCCGCGCATAGTTTATAGCATTATAAACATCTTTTACATTATGTTTTCTGTTTATATAGTCTAAAATTCGCTGGTCAAAACTTTGCACACCCACGCTAAGGCGATTAATCCCTATAGAGTTCAATGATCTTAAATAATCAAGGTCAACAGTGCCCGGATTTATTTCTATGGTTATCTCTGCTTGAGTGTTAATAGTAATAAATTGACTAATAACTTCAAGTATTTTCTCATAATATTTTGTATTTAACAAAGAAGGTGTGCCACCACCGATATAAATAGTTTTAATATCAATACTTCTATGCGTTTCAAGGCTTTTACTTACTTCAAAAGTAAGAGCCTCAATATAATCATCAAAAAAAGATTCCCTATTTGCATAAGAAACAAAAGCACAGTAGTGGCATTTTTCTTTACAAAAGGGAATGTGTATGTAAATACTTTCTAAAGGTCGTTTTTTCATAAGTATAATACTTTAGTTTTGGTTTATTGCTCGTTTAAACCTGGTTGGTACAAGCTTATCATCAACTTTTGTTGTATCAGCTGACATTGATTTGAAGTGCTTATAAAATTCTTTGGCTGCTAAGCTTGTATTAGATGTGTCAACTTGATTGTTTAAGTTTGAAGCATATAAAGGCATTTGAGGTGGTTCATTATTTTTAATTTTTGCACTTAAAGGCTTTTTACCTGTTAATCTGGACATTACTTTATAGTATGTGCCTAGAGGTCCTTTTTGCTTTCTATGCTTTTCATCAATTTCAATGAGTTCTTTTTGGTTGTGTTTACGCAGTGGCATGCCTACAGACAACCTTGTTGCTGACTCATATGCAGATACATTGCCCGCGGTCAAGGTTGCAGCTCCAAAGATAGAGCCATTGTTCCACTTACTAAATAGGCTGTTAGATGCTGCTACAAACCAGCTTGAAATGCCAACCCGAGTAGAGTCTTGTACAACTCTTTCTCTTACCTTTTGGAAAGAAGCATTATAGTCTCCATTGCTATCTTTCATTGATAAATTCCATACATCAAGTGCATAAAATCCTGCAGCTAAAGCACTACCAAGAACTTTATTGTAAGAACCTAATTTTGAAGCATCAAAAGACTTATCAGAGTTTATTTTGTTGCCATGCAGTCTTCCATATTCCTCTTGCACAAGCTTTAGTGCATCTTTGTTTTCTGGCTTAAGAAGGTTACGAATTTTCTTTGCTAGCTCTTTTTCATTTCCTGACTCAAAAAGTTTGTGAATTTTTTCTGCTTCAATACCATCTATTTTAACATTGCTAGATTTTATAGCATCATCTACTAATCCCAGTAGTACTTTTGCACGTGCTATATCTTTATATTTTTCGGTATTAAATGTATTTGGCGCAAAGACATTTACGGCTTCTTTGCCCAGATTGAGACCCCACTTAACAGGAAAGAAAACAGAGTCTACTATTTTTTTACCAACAGAAGCCTTACCATTAAGTCCTAAATAATAATGTTCACCTTCTTTTAAGAAGTACTTTTTATTTATAGAGTCTTTCGCTCCTTCAGCAATGTTAGCCAGTAGGTCAAGCTTTGCATCTACTAAGTCTTTAGGCAACTTATCTTTAATCATCTTCAAGTTTACCTTTCCAGCAAATGCAACATTTTTAGCTTTTTTACTAGAAGTATTATTGTTATCTGTTGTACTTGTACCTACATCTTTATTTTTCTTTTTATTTTTAAATCTTATAGTTGGCAATACTTTTCTGCCAGCAAGTTTTCTTCCTAAAACTTCTGCTAGGGCTGTTGTACCTACACCAACAAGTACACTTGTTTTTAAACTTGCATTACACTGCTCTTTTAATAAGCTCATGGTCATATAGTTAAAGAATGCTGTAAGTCCAACTCTCGAATATAGTTCTTGCTTAAACTTAGATCTGCTTTCTTTTTTAGCAGCTTCAGGGTCATTTTTTAAGAACATTGAATAGTTAAAGAAGTCTCTTGAGACAAATATCGCGGAAACAAGTCCGGAAACTATTCTGTTAACTGTAGCAAATGTGCTTGAGTTAAAGTTTATAGGGTCTTTTAGCAGTTGACTTCTTTGATTTTTAGTTAGAGTTTTTAAGGCTTTTTCTTCTGCAGTGCTATCTTTAAAGCATCTTAAAAATAAATATTTTAGACTCTTTGTTTTTTGTTTTCCGCCATTTTGCACATATTCTGGTGCTAACTTTCTTAGTTCAGCTTCTTTATCAGGAGATATTAAATTTTTCTTTATGCAATCTTCAACAAGCTCTCCAATACTTTTACTTGTCCACTCTTGAGTTTTTAACCTTTTTAAAAGTTCTTTATGAGCTTTAGGACGTTTAAGACTTGCCATAAGATGTTTAATCCCTGAATAGGCAGCCTTAAATTGTTTTTCAGCATCTTCTTTGCCAGATTTCTGGTCAGCTGGTTTCCGCTTTAATCTAATAACGTCCTCAAAAAATTCTCCAAGATCCTTTTTGAAAATATTTAAAAAGCGTTCAGAAAGAGGGTCTCTTTTAATTTTTATGTTATTAAAGCTATCAGAGTTATATAAATGTTTATCCCAAAAAGCTACAATATGATTTTGTTTCTCTTTTAGGTAAAATTTATCCCTTATATACTTGTAGTATTCAGGGTTAATTTCTTTATCAATACCCTTAATGAATCCTTTGACGCCTTTTCCTATTCTCCTAAAATTTACCCCTTTAAAACTAACCTGACTATTGCTGGTTGATTCTAAAGGGGAAACTGTGTTTTTCTTTAATTCTGAGTTTATTCGGCTTTTAAACTCAACATTTTCTTTGTTTTTATGGAGCCCTGTCCTGCGGTACGGCATATCAATTCTTTTGTTCTGAGATAAACTTATCGTAGACATCGTCTATTTCTTCTTCCTTCTTCTAACTTATATGGTTTTTAATCTGATCTAATCTAAATCTAAATTTTTAATGACTTAACTGTTACACCTACATGAAATTCCTAAAGCATGATAATTGCTATATTTTTTAATACTAAAGTTATAATTCTTAACTTTGTTAACATTTAACAATAACTCTTTGACTATATATTAACATATCAAAATTATTAATAAACGTGCAGGTTTTAAAACATGCAATCTTGGTTATCATATAAATGTTTTTAGGTATAATGTTTACAATTGCTGGAAATTTGCTGAATTTTTAGCGTGTTCTTGTTATAATTCGCCTTAATCTAACACGGGGAATGATAGCAGGAAAAATAAAGTAAATAAAGAATATTTTCATGAAAAATACTATATTTATAGTATTTTTTGTTTATTTTTTAACTGACAACCTAAAAAATAAAGACTTCCATTTTTCGACAAAATTATTTATTATATATTCTATACCAATCAATTATAGTAAATATAAAAATAAGTTATTGAATGGATGAAAATGAAAAAATTTATAAAATCATTAATCCAAGGTATAAAAAAAACAGATAGCTCAGCTGAAAGAATAAAACGACTCTACAAAAAACTAAAGCTGAGAGAAAAAACTATTAAAAAGCAACAGCAACTTTTGCTGGAGAAAGAAAAAATGCTTTGCGCGCAAAGCGAAAACCTTGAGTCTAAAGAAGAAGCCCTAAAAGAGTATGTAAACAAAATATTTGAACAACAAGAAATAGACAGAATCGTTAGATGGCTGGTAAATAGCATAAGAGAATCTTTGGACCTAGAAAGCGTGCTATCTAAAACAGTAGAAGAAATTGGTAAATTATTGAATGTTGACAGGTGCTTAATAGCTACTTATGACAATAATTTAAATCTATTCACCCTTAAGAATGAATATATATCAGATGATAATATTTTATCTGTATTCGATAAAGAACACGACTTCGAACTTCCTGATAATTATTTTGATGTTTTAATCAATCATAAGCATCCTATTACTATTGATGATATAACTATTTTAAAGCACAAAGGACTTAACCACTTTATATTTAAAGATACACGTTCGGTTGTATTTATTGCTATAATAGATAACTTTGAACTTTTAGGCATATTAATTGTTAACCAAATTAAATATAAAAGAAAATGGGAAGACAGCCATATACAGATACTACAAGATATAGCTGATCAAATAGCTATAGCAATAAGGCATGCATCTTTATTTACAGAATCACAGAAATCTACTCGTCTAAAAAGTGAATTTATAGCAAACATGTCGCACGAGTTTAGAACCCCCCTTAATGCTATTATTGGCTTTTCGGAAATGTTATCGTCTGAAAATTTTGGTCCGCTTACATCAAAGCAAGGAGAGTATCTTAATAATATATGTTTTAGCGGCAAGCATCTATTAAGACTGGTTAATGATATTTTAGATATTTCAAAAGCAGAGTCTGGAAATCTTGAATTGTTTTATGAAATATTTAATTCAAAAGCTGTAATCGAAGAAACACTATCAGTTTTAGAGGGATTACTCTTAAAAAAGAATTTAAGAGTAGAATTATACCTTTGCGAATGCCAAGTTAGAGCGGATTCTTCAAAATTTAAACAAGTAATGTATAACATTCTGAGTAATGCAATAAAGTTTACCCCGGAAGATGGTAAAATAATTATCCGCTCAGAATATATAGATCTGCACTTAAAAGTAGAAGTAGAAGATACTGGTATAGGCATAGCAGAAAGAAATAGAGAAAAAGTTTTTGCTAAATTTAAGCAGTTGGAATCTTCTTATACAAGAAAGCAAGATGGTACCGGGCTGGGGCTCTCTTTAACTAAAAAGTTAATAGAATTGCACAACGGATATATAGATTTTGAATCTGAATTGGGTAAAGGTGCTAAATTTTGGTTTATATTGCCTAATGCAACATTAATTAATAATGATGAGGAGTGTATATAGTATAATTTATACAGTAATCTAATATTTAGTTGAGAACCGGCAGTAAAAATGAAAAAATATGAACTTCTCGCACCGGCTAAAAATTTGGAATATGGTAAGCTTGCTATAAATTGCGGAGCAGATGCTGTTTATATAGGCGCAAATAAATTTGGTGCAAGGTCAACCGCCTCAAATTCACCTGATGAAATTAAGAAACTGATAGACTATGCTCATAAGTATTTTGCAAAAGTATATGTAACTATAAATACAATATTAAACGATAAAGAAATAGAAGAAGCCCGGCAATTAATATATACTTTGTACGAAGCAGGAGCAGATGCAATAATTATACAAGATATGGGCTTGTTAGAAATGGACTTACCGCCTATACAATTATTTGCAAGTACGCAAGCTCATAATAATTCTGTTGAAAAGGTAAAGTTTTTAGAAAAAGTAGGATTTAAAAGAGTAATACTTGCAAGAGAACTATCATTAGATGAAATAACCAATATAAAACAAAATACAACCGTAGACCTTGAGGCTTTTGTCCATGGTGCGTTGTGTGTTAGTTATAGCGGACAATGTTATCTGAGCTATGCAATCGGTGGCAGGAGTGGCAATCGTGGGAAATGTGCTCAGCCTTGCAGAAAATTATATTCTTTATTAGATAAAAAAGGTAACACTTTAGTAAAAAATAAACACTTGCTATCCTTAAAAGATTTAAATCTTTCAGATCATCTGGAAAGCCTTATTGATGCAGGTATAACCTCTTTTAAAATCGAAGGTCGGCTAAAAGATGAAAATTACATCAAAAATATTGTAAGTTACTACCGCCAAAGCTTAGATAAAGTACTGGAGTCTAAAAACTTAAAAAAATCGTCCAGCGGTCAAACTATCATAAATTTTTCTCCAAACCTTCAAAAAGCTTTTAATCGAGGCTTTACTAAGTATTTTATAAACGGAAGGCAAAACAAGCCGGGTGCGGTTGATCGTTCTGGTTTTGTAGGTGAGTTTATTGGTACAGTTTTAAAGATAGATAAAAATAGCTTTGTTATTAAATATAAAGATAAAAATAATAAGCTAAGTACGGCTGATGGCATAGCTTTTTTTGATGCAAACGAAAGCCTGATAGGCTCAACAATAAATAGGGTAGAAGATAATATTATTTATCCAAATAGCTTAAAATCTATAAAAAAAGGCATGAAAATATATCGAAACCACGACCATGAATTTTTGAAGCCTTTATCTAAAGCCAATATAGAGCGAAAAATAGGCGTAAGTTTTAAAATTCGCGAAAAAGATAATAAACTACTTTTACAAGCTGTTGATGAAGATAATATTCAGGCAGAAGAGTATATTTTAAACAATTATGACACTGCAAAAAATCAAAGCTTGGCACTGGATAATATTAGCAATCAGTTAAAAAAGCTAGGTAACACAGAATTTATTCTAAACAATTTAGATATTAATTTGAATAAGATATGTTTTATACCCAAAAAAGATCTAAATGAGCTTAGAAATAAAGTCTTAGAGCAATTATTAATAAATAGGTTTCATTTTATAACCAATCAAAAAGAAACAGCTAAGATAAAACCGAGTGATTATCCTTACTTCATTGAAGAGATTGGATTTGAGGCTAATATTTATAATAGTTTTGCAGAAAAATTTTATAAAAGGCATGGCGTAAAGCAATTAAGTCCTGCTGCAGAATCTTTAGACTCTATGGAAAACAAAAGAGTTATGACTACAAAATATTGCTTAAGGCATCAATTTGATTTATGCCCGCGTCTTAATTCAAAAAACAGCAACGAAGATTTAATACTACTTGATGAAATGAATAAAAAATATACTTTAAAATTCGACTGCTCAAACTGCCTGATGGAAGTTTATTTTTAGCTTTTTGTTTTATTTTTAAGCAAAAAAAAGAGGTTTTTTCAACCCCTTACGTTCCTTTGAGCTACCTTTACCACATTGAGAGAGAGTTTCCATATTAAAGAGAGAGTCATTATTAAAACAAAACTTTTTAAATACTTACCTTACCTTCTTTAGCCTTTTAATCTACCTACTAATTTCTACCTAAATTGACCATCAAAGCCCTTCTAGTATTAAGTTCACCCTTTTTAGTCGCTCTTTTTACTTATTCTTATAAGTCTTTTGTTTTTTAATTCTTCTTTTTATAACCCACACTTATATAAAAACAAAAAAGAAGTAATAATTTCCTTATTTAGTCTAATAAAAACAAATAAATTTTTTAAATTTCAAGTAGCCCATACGAGATATATATTTTTTAAATAACAAATAGTTTTTATTTAGATAGATGCAGTAGAATGCAATGTTAATAAAACTTAATGCTTAAAAAAAGAAGCTTAAAAACTTTAATAATAGTATAAAACGATGTATATCACCAAAAATTTGTATGGTATTAATATTTTTACGTTAATATATTATTATATTACTTACTAATTGAAATGCTACTTTTAGCAATATCAACAAAGGCAAGGCAAAAGTAAATGGAGAATAAAATGAATAAAAGAAAACCATTTTTCTATGATGTAACGTTGAGAGATGGAAATCAGGCACTAAAAAAGCCATGGAACACTAAACAGAAAAAAATTATATTTGATTATTTAATAGAGCTTGGAGTGAATGGTGTAGAAGTCGGATTTTCCGGTTCTAGCCCTATGGACTTTGAAGCATGTCAATATTTATCAACTGTAGCTCCAGAGCATGTTGTTATATCAGGTTTGGCCAGGGCGATAGATAAGGATATTCTAAAAGTTGCTGAGGCTTTAAAAGAAGCACCTAAACCTAGAATTCATACATTTATTGCGCTTAGTCCTTTTAACATGCAGTATGTTTTAAAAAAATCACCGGAAGATGTTAGAAAAATAGCTGTTGATGCGGTTGGCTATGCAAAAGAGCTTATGGGCCAAAAAGGTGAAGTTCAGTTTTCTGTAGAGCACTTTGGTGATTGTTCAGAAAACTTAAGCTTTGTTATAGATTCTTTAAAAGAGGTTGTTAATGCAGGTGCTAAAATAGTTAACCTGCCTAATACCGTAGAAAGAACAAGACCTTTTGAGTTTATTAATATGATAAAAGCAGTAAAAGAAGAACTGCCGGATGATACTATAATATCTGTGCATTGTCATAATGATTTAGGTATGGCTACAGCAACAACTGTAGAAAGTTACTTTGCAGGTGCTACTCAGCTAGAATGCTGTCTAAATGGTCTTGGCGAGCGTGCAGGCAATACTAATTTTTATGAGGTTGTCACTAGTTTATACAACTGTGACGTTGAATCAACGGTTGATATGTCAAAAATATACGAAATAGCTGTTACTGTGGCAGAAATGTCTGGAGTGCCAATTTATGAAAAATCGCCTTTAATAGGCCCTGATGCATTAGCGCACAGAAGTGGTATCCACCAAGATGGCGCATTAAAGACAAAGGGCATGAAAAAAGGTGCTTATAGACCTATTGAACCTTCTTTAATTGGTCGTGATGATGAGGAACACTTAGGGTTAACAAGCCAGTCAGGCAAAACCGCTATTTATGAGATAATCAATAAAGCAGGCTATCCAATTACGATAGAAGAAGCTATTAGAATCTCTCCTGCGATAAAAAATAAAGCTGAACAAATAGGTGAACTGCCTTTAAATACTATTTTGGGTATATATGTTAATGAAATTCTTGAGGTAAAAGGGCCTTTTGTTTTTAATAAATTTAAGAGACTAGAGGATGATAATAAAGAAGCTTATTTCTTAGATTTTGATCATAATAATAAAACCTATCAAATAGAGTGCTATGGCGATGGTCCATTGGAGTCTTGCTTAAATGGGCTAGCTGAGCTAGGGTTTCCTCAAAAATTGCTACATTATGAGCAACTAGCCTTAGCAGAGGATGAAAAAGGTGCTTCGGCAGATGCAATGAGTATAATACACTTTGAAGATAAAAATGGTGATACTATAGTTTGCAGAGGAAAAGATCACAGTACTACCAAAGCCAACGTAAAAGCAATCTTTAACGGACTAAATTTAATCAATAAATAAAAAAATATACTGTTAATTTTTTTAAACATAAGTATTAAAGCCAATTGACCATGCTTTTGCTTTATGTTACAAAATTTGAATGAAGGAAGAATGTATTTTTCCGGGAAGTAAATTAATTTACTTAATTTAGGAGGTAATGTTAATGAGTTTAAATTTTAATGCTAACTTGGCAGCAAAAGCAGGAGCAAAAAGAGCGCCTTTAGCTGCTAAGCACAACCAACAGCAAGTTAAGCAAGCTCAAGTTCAACTAAATGCTCAACAACCAGCTTTTCAAGGAGGCAAGAAGTTAAACATATTAGCTTAGGATTTACGGCTAAGAGCTAAAAAGATTTTTTAAAAGGCTGTCTTCTAATAAGGGCAGTCTTTTTGCAAGGATATGACAGAAAATTCTTCCTTAAGAATTAAAGGTCGGGCAAGTCGGCGCAAAGCCTGGCCAAATAATAAATAAGCGACCCAAGAAAGGTCACTCATTTTTATTTTGATATTTTTATACCACTCTTTCAAATAATTTTAAAAGTGGTGTATTTTTATCCAGCAGCGTATACGCTTACTTTTTTTCTGTCTCTTCTGTAAGGTTCAAATTTTACCTGACCGTCGATTAAAGCGAATAATGTGTCATCTCCGCCTATACTTACGTTTTCACCGGGATGGAGCTTAGTTCCTCTTTGGCGTACTAAAACATTGCCGGCTTTTACTTTTTCACCGGCGAATTTTTTTACACCTAGTCGCTTCGATTCGCTATCTCGACCGTTCTTAGTTGAACCTACACCCTTCTTATGTGCCATTAGCTATTCACCACCTTACTTTGTGTTAACTATATTACAATTTATTTATAACTATTCTTTACCGGGAAATTCAATAGACTCAATCATTACTCTAGTAAATTGCTGTCTATGACCTTGCTTTCTACGATAACCTTTTTTACATCTTTGTTTATAAACAATGATTTTTCTATCTTTATCATGTTTCATTATTTTTGCTTTGATTGCAGCACCTTCTACATAAGGTTGTCCAATTTTAGAGTTTTCTCCGTTAACGATCATTACAATCTTATCAAATACAAAAGCATCTTCTGCATTCGCATCTAGCAGATCAACGTCAATAAATCTACCTTCTTCTACTTGATATTGTTTTCCACCGGTTTCTACTATTGCTAGCATTTTGTTATCTTCCTTTTCGTCTTTATTTCTTATTTTATCATGATTATTTCTTATGAAAATGCGTATTCAATATAACAGACATGAATGTTATCTGTCAAATGCTTTTAAAATAAATACTTAAAGTATTGTTACTAAAAGTTTCTATTTGTCAAGAATAAGAATATTGTATTGCAAAAATAAAGAATAAACAAAAGATTTTTTAAAATTTATAATGATTATTAAATTAAATTTGAAGCTTGCTCTTTAGGGTAAACATGCTTAGAGCTAGTCGACCTGGGTATAAGTTTAGCCAACTGTCTATTGTTAGCTTATCTAATAATCAACTATTATTCTTTAAATAATTCTTATTTTTATAATTACACAACCATAATAAAAACAGGAGGAGTAGTTATGTCCAGCCCTGCTCCTGCAAAAAATTTCGCTAGAGTTTGTATTTGCTTGATTGTATCTTTTTTACTAATAATTTTCTTTTCAGATAAAACATTTGCTTTGGGCTTAGATTATCAAACAATGGCCAGATTGCAAAAAGGTGA
Source organism: Candidatus Gastranaerophilales bacterium (assembly GCA_028277625.1). Lineage (GTDB taxonomy): Bacteria > Cyanobacteriota > Vampirovibrionia > Gastranaerophilales > JANQFW01 > JANQFW01. Next base: position 26,728 of record JANQFW010000003.1, read on the forward strand.
AGTTGTTACAGAATCATTAAAAAATCAAAGGCATCATAAAGGTGCGCAAGGTGTTGTCTTAATTAATGCTCCGCCTGATGAAGTTTGGAGATTAATTGTAAACAAAGAATATTTAGCAACCTTTATACCAAAATTAAGAAAAGCCAAAATCCTTGAAAAGGGTATTAATTATCAAAAAGTTTTTATGGCTGTTAAAATTTACAGATTTTTGCCCACTTTTAAATTTACTATATTATTTGATGAAAAAAACAAGCATAAAGCAATGATTTTTTCTAAAGTAGATGGCTGCTTTCAAGATATTTACGGAAGCATAAAATTTATCCCCTATAAGGGAAAAACCATCCTGGCTTATAAAATGTACGTAGAAGTAGGCTTTTTTATTCCAAGTTTTGTCGGGAGTAATAGCGTAAAAAAAGATTTACCCGACTTGTTAAGTCGAATAAAAAATCAAGTTGAAAAAGGTAATAGTATTAAACAAAAAATTGATTAACCTTTTTTGTATCTAACTGGTTAATTGAATGACTTGCTATAATTTGGTTTTATAATAGTAATCTTTTTCATACTTCCAGCTATTCTTAATTCCAGACAACACGAACCTACAAGGTTCGTTTTTTTTTGTCAAATGCTTTATAAGCAGTTAGACGTTATGTTCTTGGATATTTCACTTATCAGTTCTGAAAGATTTTTATTAATTTGCATTTCTTCTTTCATTTTTTCAAAAGCATATAGTATTGTAGTGTGTTTTCTTCCTCCAAAAGCATTGCCAATGGATGGAAAGCTAGACCCTGTCATATCCCGAGATAGGTAAATGGCAACCTGTCTTGCTCTTGATATATCTTTTGAACGGCTTTGTCCTTTTATATCATATGGCTCTAATGAAAAATAACTTGCTGTAGTTTCAATTATCTTATCTATAGATAACGTACTGCCTGCCCCGGAAAAGTTTATAATATTTCTTACTGCATCGACGGTCATAGGGCAATTATTTATGCTAGCATATGCAAAAACTCTATTTAATGCGCCTTCAAGTTCTCTAATATTGTTTTGAAAAGCAGTTGCTATAATATCTAAAACATCATTAGAAACAGGCATATTATCTCTTTCTGCTTTATTTCTTAATATGGCTATTCTTGTTTCTATGTCAGGAACTTGTATATCTGCCAGTAATCCCCACTCAAAACGACTTCTTAAACGTTCTGTAAGGGTAGAAATGTTTTTAGGATTTCTGTCGCTGGTTAAAACAACTTGTTTGCCAGACTCATAAAGAGTATTAAACGTATGGAAAATTTCTTCCTGAGTAATCTCTTTTCCTTCGATAAATTGGATATCATCAAGCAAAAGTACGTCAATCTGCCTGTATTTCATTCTAAAGGCTGTCATCTTATCATTTCTGATAGAATTTATGAGTTCGTTTGTGAACATTTCTGTACTGGTATATTTAATTTTTAAATCTGGGTGATTAGCTAGTATATAGTGACCAACAGCTTGCATTAAATGCGTTTTGCCAAGGCCTACTCCACCATAAATAAACAATGGGTTATGTGTTTTAGCAGGAAATTTAGCAACCGCCAATGCTGCAGCATGGCAGAATTTGCTGTGAGCGCCAACGACAAAATTATCAAAAGTATATTTCAAATTAAGGTTGTTGGATGTGCTTCTTAGTGCGTTGATTTGATTATCATTTAAAGGTATAGCAGATTGCTTTTCTTCTTGAGGAGGCTCTTTTTTTTCTTCTACAATTTCTTTTTTCTTTTCTATAACTACTTTTAAATCAATATTTTTTTCTGTAATTTGATTTAGTATCTTGGTAATCTGCGCTGCATAATTTTTGTAAATCCATTCTTTGCTCAAGCTACTGTTTGTAGATATAGTAAAGCTTGTCTCATCAAAAGAAACCGCACTAGTTGGTTTAATCCATGATTCATAAGCCGGATGTTCCAGGGTGTCGGACAACTCTTCCAGCACTTGTTTCCATATTTTTTGAGGATTATGTTTTTTCATTTATGCTCCGCTTTTATTAAATATTTGATTGAAGAATCTGAAAAGTGTTTTTAAGAAATAAGAAATTGTAATCAGATAGCTCTTTTATAAATTTGGTAATCATGATTATAATTCAAATATATTTAATTATTTAGCTTTGTTATTTTTTTTTAAGAAAAAAAATTATTGGCATTTTTTCTATTTTTTTGTAATAATTCTTTTAAACTAGGTCAATTAACCCTTTAAAAATTGTAAGTTTTTAGTAGAATATATTAAAATGAAATAAAATTATCGGGAAAAATGGGGGTTTAAAAATGTTTGCAATTAAAGGAAACTTTTCAAACATGCAGCAAAAACAAATGAACTGCCGCATGCAAAATAACAAGCAAAAGCAGACAGTAAAAGCTGCACCAAGTTTTCAAAGAAGAACGATAAATCCAGATAGCACAACGATAAAGCAAGAAAAAATAAAGAAAAATTCGACTTTAAAATCTTTAGATCCTTCTGAAGAAGAGAAAAACAGAATTAATGATAAAACACTAGAATTGCTTTCAAAGCTTTTTATCATCCAAGGAGAGGATTATGAAGCCTTAAAAAGAAAAAATCATAAGTTAGAAGACTTTTTGCTCAATCAATTTAACGAAATTAAAGATTTTTTAAATATAAAAGAAAAAACCCCTGCTCCACCTCTTGATAAAAACGCTGTTGATATTTTAGCTTAAGTTAACTTTTATTCAAAACATCATATACAACTATACTTGCAGTAGTAGAAACATTTAAAGATTTCCCTATTCCATTCATAGGTATGCTCAAAATATAATCACTAATGTTCATAACTTCAGACGATATGCCTTCTTTTTCTGAGCCAAACACTAATGCTAACGGAAAAACAGGCTTAAAATCAGATAACAAAATAGACTTTTTGTCTATTTCAACACTTGCAATTGATGTATTCTCAGACTTAAGATCTTTAACTATTTCTATGCAAGAGTTTCTAAATTCCCAATTAACAAACTTGGACACACCTCTTGATGTTTTATGTAAAATTTGCTTCTGGCAGTTGTTTAATTTTTGAGTATTTGACTTGCAAATAAATACTTTTTCCACGCAAAAAGCATCTGCAATTCTGATAATTGCACCTATATTTTTGGCATATTTTGTATTATCAAGAACAATATAAAGTTTTTTATCTGAATTTAGCTTATTTTCCATATTTTTGTGTGGCTAGTATACCCGCGCCAATTATACCTGCGTTATTTTTCGCCTTTGCAGGTAAGATTTGTGGATTTGAAATAAGTGCCATTTTGCTTAAGTCTTTTTGTATTTTATCATAAGTTATAAATTCAGCCATTCCACCACTTAAAATAAAGCATTCAGGGTCAAAAATATTTGTTAATGATACAAGCCCTAGCAAGACATGATACTCCCAAGTATTATGCACTTGTATAGCAAATTCATCGTTATTTTTTAATCCTTCAATAACGTCATAAGTAGTTATATTACCAGGTTCTTTCTCTAACAATATGCCTGCTTTTTTATCTTTTGCGATGTTAGCAGCCATTTCATTTGCTGTAATAGCATATCCTGTACCGGATGCATAAGCCTCCCAGCAATCCCAAGTTCCGCATGTACATTTTCTTTTTTTCTCAATAGACATAACTATATGACCGCACTCTGCTCCACCGCCACTGGTACCTCTCATTAGTTTACCGTCTATTATAACACCTGAACCTACACCTGTTCCAAGTGTTATAACAATAACATTGCTTTTGCTAATTCCGTTACCTGTTTTATATTCGGCATAAGCTGCTGCATTTGCATCATTTTCTAACAGTGTGGGTAATTCAAACTTTTTTTCAATCTCATCTTTAAAATCAATATAGCTATACCCATTAGGTAAGTTGCCTGTAGAGCCCATAATTTTTGAATTATCTTTATTGACAGCACCCGCTGTAGCAATCCCTAATGCATCAACAGAATTAGAGTTATTTAAAGCTGCTGTTATATCTAATACTTGATTTAAAATACCTTTTGCGGTGTTAGAAGTATTTACGACTTTTACATCACTTACAATTTCATTATTTTTTACAACTGCAGCACTAATTTTTGTACCGCCAATATCTATTCCAATCGAAGAACCGGTAGACATTTTTACTCCTCCTCCTTACTATTTTTTACAAATCTTTCTGTTATAATCTTAGGCCTGGTGATAGCTGAGCCAATCACTACAGCATATGCTCCAATCGAAAATGCTTTTTTTACATGCTCCGGTGTCCATACTCTGCCTTCAAGTATTATAGGGCATTCGGTTTTTTTTACTAAGTCTTGCAAAAGATCAAAGTCGGGTTCGCCATTATTTTTTTCTATGGTATGGCTTGTATATCCTGATAGCGTAGTTGAAATTATATCAACGCCTAGCTTAGAACAATTTAATCCTTCTTTTAATGTTGAAACATCAGCCATTAATAGCCTATTTAAATTTTTTTTAGCTTTATAAATTATTTCTTCCAGATTTTCTTTAGGCCTAATTCTAGAAGTTCCATCAAAGGCTATAATATCAGCACCAACAGCAGCCAATTGTTCAATATCTTTAAATGTGGGTGTAATATAAACTATTTCTTTCCAGTTGTGTGGCAACGGATCTGGTTTTGTAATGCCGATGATAGGTATATCAGTTAAGTTTTTTGCATGACTAATATCATGCTGACCTGCCAGTCTTAAGCCACCTGCACCACCTTGAATAACCGACTCGACAATAGACATAAGACAATTGTTTTTATAGATTGGCTCATCTGAGCTAGCCTGACATGATACGATTACTTTATTTTCTATTTTACTAATAGTCTGTTGCATAAGAGAAAAATAATACTTTCTTTAAATTATTATTACCATATCTTCAAATTTCAGTTCGCTACTATTGCTTTTTTATTATGTTTTTGATTACCTAAAGGTAGTGAAACAACTTTGTTAAAGATATTTTTGAAATTAAAATAAAAATCAAAAAAAAACAATTATACGAATAAATTAAATTTAATAAAAACTTAATTTTACACTTTTAAAAAAAAATAACTTATATCTCAAACACTTTTATGTTAAATTGTAATGAAATACAAAGCAAATAAGAAAAAAAGCTATTAAAAACTGGAGGAAAACTTTTATGTCAATCGGTTCATTTGTATTTATGCTACATAGCCATCTTCCTTTCTATCGGAAGGCTGGAATGTGGCCATTTGGAGAAGAAAATCTTTATGAATGTATGGCAGAAACATACATACCCCTCCTAAATGCTATCGGCGAATTATATGACGAAGGAATAAAATCAAAGTTAACTATTGGTATTACTCCGATATTGGCCGAGCAACTTAATGATGAATACTTACAAGATGGTTTTGTAAAATATTTAAATTCAAGAATAGAAGCGGTTTCTGAAGATTTAAATCGCTACCCTAACGATAGTGTTGCTCACTCACAGCACTTAAAATTCTTAGCTAAATATTATTTTGATTGGTATACAAACATCAAAGATTCGTTTGTAAACAAATACAATAAAGACTTAATAGCAGCATTCAAGCACTTTCAAGAAATTGGATGTATTGAAATTACAACTTCTGCTGCTACACACTGTTTCTCTCCACTGCTTGCAACAGAATCTTCATTAAATGCACAATTTAAGGTTGGCTCTGATACAACAAAAAGATTGTTTGGCAAAGCAGCAAAAGGAGCTTGGTTACCAGAATGTGCATACAGGCCTGGCTACAATGCGCTAGATTCTAAAGGAGGTCAATACTACAGACCTCCAATTGAAGTTTCAATGGCAAATAATAGTATTGAGTACTTCTTTACAGAGTCTCACGTAATTGAAGGTGGTGTATCTGTTGGAAACAGAAGAGTGATTGGTGCTTATGGCAATATCGAGTATATTCCATTACCTCCAAGACCATCTACTGGAATGACAACTTACGAAGCTTATTGGTTGCCAGAAGCTCAAGTTGCGGTAATGGGTAGAAACGATAGAGCAGGATTCCAAGTATGGTCTGCTGCTGATGGATATCCTGGTGATGGATGCTACAGAGAATTCCATAAAAAGGATGAAAATTCTGGTATGAACTACTGGAGAATAACAAGTCCAAGTACAGATCTAGGTGATAAAATGCTTTATGATCCAGTATTTGCAATGACCAGAATCGGTGAAAACTCAGATCACTATGTAGCATTAATACACGACCTATTAAATGACTACAAGCAAACAACCGGCAAAAACGGACTTCTTATGGTTGCATTTGATACAGAATTATTTGGTCACTGGTGGTTTGAAGGTGTTGAGTTTATTAAACAATTCCTTAAAAAGCTAACCAAAGTTGAAGGCATTGATATGATGACTGCTGATGAGTACTTACAAAAGAATCCTCCAACAGCTGCTATATCTTTACCAGAAAGTTCTTGGGGCCAGGGCGGTCACTTCTGGGTATGGCAAAATCATCAAACAGAGTGGATGTGGCCAATTATTCATTCTGCTGAAAAGAGAATGCAAAGTTTAGCTGCTAAGTACCAAAAAGTACCTACTGATAATAAAGTTCTTCATAGAGCATTAAATCAACTGGCTAGAGAACTCTTATTAGTACAAAGTAGTGATTGGCCATTCTTAATTACAACATGGCAAGCTCGCGATTATGCAGTAGAAAGATTTAGAAAGCATCAAGAGAACTTTGAAGGCTTAGCTGGAATGATCGAAAACAATTCTATTGACGAAGAATATTTAGTATCATTAGAATCTGTTGATAATCCATTCTCAGTAATTGATTACAGATCTTTTTTGCCGATAGATGAAGGTAAGTACCCTCAGCAACAAGCTGAACTACAGCCTTTATATTCATAGATAATAATAAAATTTTAAATATATAAAATAACCGCTTGTTTAAACAGGCGGTTATTTAGTTATTATCTTTTTGCCTTCTTTGTGGCTTTTGCCTGCTTATTTTGATATATCAGTGAACTAGCAATCTTCTTAATTTTGCCCGCGCCTGGGGTATAATTAAGTGGGAAGTAAATAAATTATCTTCGGTTAGGTTTTCTTTGTTTTCGTTTGGGTGTTTTGAGGCATAGGCTTCTAGCTTTCTCAGGTAATTTTTGTAGTCTTTTATTCTTTTGTTCTTCATAAAATTTTCCTCTGGAAATAACAAAATTGTTATCGAGGATTTTACTATTTAACTTGAGAGGATAATACAAAATTGTTACCTGAAAAAAGCAATAGCAAATCTCCCTTTGCTATGCAAAAAGTTTATCATTTTTTTGTTATTTTAAATTTTAAAATCAACAACTCTAATAGTGTGGCTTTTTCTTGTTTAGCATCTCTTTTTTATTGCTATGTATATCTATTATATTATTATTATTTATCGCATTATTTTCATCTAAAGTACTAGTATCGACTTCTGAAGCAGTATTAACCAGCTTTGCACTCTTAGATATTTCTTTGTAAGTCTTTAAATTTGCTAATTGATTGCTAGAGCTGATTTTTACAAGTTTATACTTGCCCAATTTAAAATTATCTAGTTTATCCCAAGCTCTTATATATAGAGCATTTTCTTTTACCTCCTGCTTAGCCTCTTCCCAAGCTTGTTCAATAAATTTGTTTTCTTCTACGGCATTAAGTTTTCTCTGTTTACGCCTCTTAGCTTTGTATATTCTTTCTTCTCTGTCGCGTTCCTTACAATCTTTGTAATACTCGTAATGTTCATTATACATTTGCTCTTCTTTTTCCGGGGTTGCAGGCTCATCTTTCCAGGTTTCATAACTGAAATATTTGATTTCATCTTTTTTATAAGGGTCATAATACTTGTTGCGGGCTAATCTTAGATAATCATCTTTTAAACAAATATTATGCTTAACCTTTTCTAGTTCAAACTGGGATTTACGCACGTAACGAACTTTGTAAAGCAATTCTTTGTGCGCATCTATTATTCTAATCAGAGGA
>JANQFW010000017.1 GCA_028277625.1 Candidatus Gastranaerophilales bacterium
TTAAATAAATCAAATTATAGCAATATTACCACCTTACCAATACAGCGTAAGGCTATAGCACCTTATTTTAATGGAATAGATAACGATAGTTTTAATAAAGTTAATACTGATACAGATAAAAATAGCCTCAAAAAGTCTAAAAAAATATTCAAAAATAAATATTTAAATTTTTTAGCATTTCATTTGCTTGGAATAACTACTTTTTTTGTAATAGGACTTTTACCTTCCCCGCTTACAGGAAAGAGCTTTAATCCCTTCAAATCGAAAGAAGACTTCAAGACACGTTTAGCGCTAGTTTCCCTATTTTATTTTGCACTTATGGGGCTTTCGTATTTAAATGATTATTATAGAAAAAAGAATGCTAATAAATCCAATTAGCATTCTTTAATTACCATATTCTTATCTAAATATATTATTACATTATAACGCACTCTTCATTTAAGAATTTTTTAGCTTTTTCCCATACCCTGTTTTCTACTTTTTGGGATGCAATAAAACCTACTATGCCTCCTGTAGCAGCTCCAATTCCTTTACCTATTGCCGCTCCAGCTGCTGTTCCTAAGCCTGGACAAAGAAAAGTACCAACCCCTGCACCTATTCCAGATCCCACTAGCCCTCCTCCAGTGGCGGTGGTACTTGCCACTGCAACCTTAGCAGGTACTGTTACAGGAACAGCTGCAACTTTAGCAGTAGTAACACCTGCTTCAATACAAGCTTTTTTGCGTTCACCTTTCCTCAGATGGTTAGCGATTCTTAAGCCACTTGCGATTGCAGTTCCAATAGGTATATGATCACCAATTCCATCACTAACATCTGCACCGGCTGCATGCTCAATAGTATCACCTGCATCTATTTCTGCGTGTCTTGCATTTAACAAAACATGTCTTGAGTCTATAACATCATGGTTTATATGGTCATCATGGTCTGGAATAAATCTATTTAATACATTTAGAACCCGTCCCCTTGATGCTTCATCATCAATATTAACACCCATAAAAGAACATATTTCATTTTGTATTTCTTCGGTTAGCTTACAGTCTGGTAGTAACCTTCTAAAATGCTCCATATCATGTGCTTTAATAGCATCTATTAATTGACTTCTTAAATGAGGAGGGACTTGCTGTATGGTATCAATGATCAATTCGCCTCTATTGATATATTTGTCAAATCTTTTAGTTATAAAACCAGGTCTCTTTGTTGTAAAACTACTGGCACCCATTTTTAAGGAATTAGAACCTGTAGCATTACTACTGCCTATATAACCATCAATATTTAAATAAACTTGATTTAGTACACTTAAAATCTTCTTTCTTGATGACTTATCAGCTATATTAGCACCCATAAAACTATATAAATCATTTTTTAATTCTTTACTTAATTTACAATCTGTTAATACTTGTTTTAAATTACCTGTATCATATGCCTCAACAGTACTTCTAAAAGATTTTATCAACTGTTTCCTCATTTGGGGAGGGACTTTATATAAAGTATTAAGAAGTAACCCTGTTCCTTTTGTGGCTTTTTTATTTTGATTTAAACATTCAGAATTATTATCATCAGGATTTAATTGGCTTAATACATTCAAAAGTTTGTTTCTTGATAATTTATCACCTATATTAGCTACCATAAAACCGTATAAATCATTTTTTAATTCTTTGCTTAAATTACAATCAGACAATACTTGCTTAAAAGGATTCAGGTCTCGGGCTCTAACAGTTCCTATAAAGCTTTCTATTACTTGCTCTTTACTTTCAGTAGGAAGCTTATGTAAAGTTTCAATAAATAATTCGGTGCCCCTCGTGCTTTTACCTTTAAAGCTTATATCTTGTTCGCCAACAGCAGTTTTTATCAATTGCTTAAAGGATTTTAGTTCATTTTTTTCTTTTAGTATGGCTTTTGCTTCTGTTTCATCCTCTGCTATTTGTAGTGTCTTATCTAAAGCCTTTTCCAGCCTCCCCAGAACCGCAGAAGCAACTTTGGGATTTTGCATTTGCTTTAACAAATTTTGAAGCTTTGAATCTGCTTTTTTCTCGCTGAAATTTTTACGTACTTCAGGATCAATTAAGGCTAAAGCTAATTCTGTTATATCCTTAGTATTACTAGAGCTTGAAGTTACATCTGGTGTAGCCGCTGTATATTCTCTATAAAGTTGAATACCTGCTTTTGCTTTTTCTAATGGACTGCCAATAGCTGCTTTATTCATAAGAGCTAATTGTTCATTACCTTCCGTTTTTACATCACTTCCCTGAAATGAGCTTTGCTTTTTCTCTCCCAATGTTTGCTTATTTTGTAATAACTGGGATGTGCTAATTTTTTGATTTGAACACTTGTTCTTTACTAACAATTTTAAAGGTCCTTTCTTCTAATATACTAATGTATTGTACTTTTTACAATTAATATAAAAATAAAAGAAATAAAGACTGCTTTAATTTAATATTATATTAAAATTTTGTAACAAACTATATATTTTGCCTACAAAAATTTTAATGGGTGTATTGAATTATGAATTTAGCGCAATACCTAAAAATTTTATTGTTTGTTTTATGGAATACAATTGTGCCTTTTTACGGTGCAAAATTATCGTTGTATAAACTGTCTTTGATTTTTGCGTAACATACAGTTGAATAAAAAATTTTTAGTTCCTTTAAGGCTAAGAGGGCGGGCTTCATAATGCCTGCACTTTATTCCTTTGCACTGCCCATCATTATGCCTTTGATAAAATATTTTTGCCCTAATAAAAATATAAAAATAACAGGTATCACAGAAATAACTGCACATGCCATAAGCTGCCCCCACTCGGTTGTCTCTCTAAAGCTGCCTTTAAACACAGCAATACCAACAGGCAAAGTTCTCATTAAATCAGAATTAGTAACAATCAACGGCCACATAAAACTATTCCACGAAGACACAAACGTAAAAATAGCCAAAGTAGCAATACTAGGCAAAGAAACAGGCATAATAATATACCAGTATGTTTGAAGAGGACTGCACCCATCAATTTTTGCAGCCTCATCAAGGGACTTAGGCAAACTTTTGAACCACTGCCTTAGCAAAAACACGCCAAATCCACCAAAAAGCCCGGGCACAATTAGTGCATAAAAGGTATCTATCCAGTAAAACTCTCTCATAAGAAAAAATAACGGAATAATATTAACCTGTGGCGGAACCATTATAGTGGCTAAAAATACAAAAAATATTAGCTCTCTATACTTAAAGTTAAGCCTTGCAAATGCATAAGCAGCCATAGAAGAAACTATAACCTGCCCCAATGTTGTAAGTACAGAAACAACGGCACTATTAAAAAAGTATTTTACTATAGGTATTTTTTCAAAAATATTTTTATAATTATCTAAAATAAAGGGATTGGGTAATAAAATAGGAGGATACGAAAAAATTTGCTCCTGATTCATGAAGGATGTTAATAACATCCATATAAACGGAAACAACATTGAAAAAGCACCCAGTGCCAATATAAGATAACCTGTAATTATTTTTACTCGTTCAATACCCATTTTTTCCTGAATTTCCATTGCGCAAAAGTAATTATAAATAATATAATAAATAAAATATAAGCTATAGCAGAAGCTTTGCCTACTTTAAAATACTCAAAAGCATTTTTGTATAACCAATAAACTAAAATCATTGTCGAATTCTCAGGTCCGCCCTGGGTCATTAAGTAAATTAAATCAAATACATGAAATGACAAAATAGTTGTCATAACTAAAACAAAAAATATACTGGGGGTTAAAAGGGGTAATGTTATATACACAAAATTTTTAATGCCGCCTGCCCCGTCTATTTTAGACGCCTCGTTTATGCCGGGCGATATAGACTGGAGTCCTGCAAGTAAAATAACCAGGTTATAACCAAGATTTTTCCATACGCTTACAATAATAATAGCAAACATTGCGATATTTTTATCATATAACCATTCTATTCTTATATTAAAGAATATCCATTTTAAAATACCCGTGTTAGGATCAAATATCCATTCCCAGGCTATAGCAGCTACTATTAATGGGGTTATAAACGGTATAAAATAAGATGTTTTAAATATGTTACCGCCTTTGATATTTTTATTTAATAAAACAGCTAAAAGCAAAGGAAAGATTATACCCAAGATCGTTGTTGTTATTGCATAATAAAAGGTATTAAATAATACAAAATAAAACTCACTACTGGTTAATAGCTCTATATAATTATTCAAACCCACAAACTTAGGCGCAGATATTAAGTTCCATTTGGTTAAGCTTATAACAAACGATGCAAAAATAGGAAAAACAATAAATATTAATGTACCCAATAGTGCCGGCAAAATAAATATCCATGCCCAGAAAATATCTTTTTGGGCTAGCCTATTAAATTTGTTTTTGAAATAATTAAATTGATTCATATTTATTTTATAACCCGTTATTGGATAATTTTAGATGATAGCCATCACCTTTTATAGGTTTTTTGCTAAAATTTAAGTTTATTCTGTAGCAATATCTTTAACTTTACAATCAATTTGTGCTATTTTTTTATTATACTAACTCAATTGATGAGCAGTGATAATATTAGCCAAGGAATTTTTTTTACTGAAAGGATGAAAACATGAGTCTTATTATAAGCGATAATATTTTTAAAAAAAATGATATAAGGGGGATAGTTGGTTCAGAATTAACACCTGAGCTTTACGAAAAAATCGGTCAAGCTTACGCACAGTACATTATAAAAAGAAACCCAAATAATAAAAATAATTTATGGATAAGCTTATGTCAAGATGCGAGAAAACACTCTCAAGGATTAGTTGATGCTGTACTGGAAGGTTTATTATCAAGTGGAATAAATGTTATCTACTTTGGTTTATGTCCTTCGCCATTAGGTTATTTTTCTGAGTATGTTGACTTTAGCAAGTATAATATTTCTGGAATAGAAGGTGCTATGGTTGTTACTGCAAGTCATAACCCTCCAGAATATAACGGTGTAAAAATTACTTATAAAAAGAATTCTTTTTCAGAAGATGAGTTGCTCGAACTAAAAGACTCTATTAAATCAGGCAATTTTGTAAAATCTGAGCAAAGAGGCAAATTAATCAATCATAATGTTGTAGAAGATTATATTAGCTATATTTATAACTCTTTTGGAGAAGTCGGCAAAGGTTTAAAGATAGTTGTGGACAGCGGAAATGCAACAGGTGGCGTTGTAGCTCCTGAATTATTCAATAAGTTCGGTTGTGAAGTTATTGATATTTGTACAGAACCAGATGGAGACTTCCCGAACCACCACCCGGATCCTTCTAAAGAAGAAAATTTAAAAATGTTAAAAAATAAAATCAAAGAATGCAACGCAGACTTTGGTATTGCTTTTGATGGTGATTCTGACAGAATTGGTATTGTAGATGATACTTGCTACAGTGTGCCTGGTGATCAGTTATTGTTATTATTTGCTCTTGATATTTTAAAAGATAAAAAACAGGGTGAGACTCCGGTCTTTATATCAGAAGTAAAATGCTCACAGGTTTTATATAATATGATTAACGAAAATGGCGGTAATGCCATTATGTGGAAGACCGGACATGCTTATATAAAAAGTAAAATGAAAGAAGAAAACGCTACTTTAGCTGGAGAAATGAGTGGGCATATCTTCTTTAAAGACAAATACTTTGGTTTTGATGATGCTGTGTATGCAGCAGCAAGGTTTATAAAAATAGCAGCCGAGAAAAAGCAGCAGGATACTAGCTTTAGAGTTTCACAGCTTATTAATGCTTTACCGCAAGTGTTTAATTCTAAAGAAGTTAGAATACCTTGTCCTGATGACTTAAAGCATAGTGTTTTAGACAAGTTAAATACACAAATTCAAGAAAATCCCGGCTTATTCGGTGCTAAAATTGAAAAAATAATAACAATAGATGGATTAAGAGTTGTATTTAGTGATGGATTTGCACTAATTAGAGCCAGTAATACAGAGCCAACCTTTACATTAAGATTTGAGGCTGGTTCTCAAGAAAATCTTGATATGTACCAAAAAGCAATGCTTGATATGCTTGATGAAAATATGAAAAAAGTACACACAGCTGTATAAATAAAAAAATGAAAGATCTAAAACTATTTTTTTTACGGCTGATTAAAATATTTATCGGTGTATGTTCACTGGTGTTATTTGGCACCAGTGGATATATGCTTGTAGAAAAGTGGAGCTTTATTGATGCTTTTTTTATGAGCGTAATAACATTTACTACGGTTGGTTATGGGTCTGTTCATCCTTTATCAATGTACGGTAAAATATTTACTGTTATATATATACTTATTGGTGTTATATTATTCTTATATTTTGCATCTGTTTTTGCAGAATATGTATTAATGATAAATTTTGGACAGATATTAAGTAAGAAAAATATGGAAACTAAAATTAATAAACTAAAAGATCATTATATAATCTGTGGTTATGGCAGAACTGGGCTAGAAATAGCCAAGCAATTAGAGAATAAAAACTTATGCTTTGTTATTATAGATAAAAAGATTGATAGTATAGATAGTTCTCCATGTCGCCTTAATATAAAAGGTGATGCTACGGATGATGAAGTTTTGGAAAAAGCAGGCATCAACAGAGCAAAAGGATTGTTTTGTTCTCTAAGTGATGATGTTGACAATTTGTACCTGACCCTTTCAGCAAGAAACCTGAATAAAGACTTAAATATAGTTTCCAGATGTGTAAAGTCATCTAACGAGTTAAAGTTTAAACAGGCCGGGGCTAGCAGTGTTATATTGCCTTATGAAATTTCTGGTCGGAGTATGGTGTCTTCTGTTACAAAGCCTTTAGTTTCACACTTTTTAGATGTGATTATGCACACAAAGGGGCAAGATTTAGAGTTAAATCTTGAGCAGTATAAAATAAAAAAAGATTCTTACTTGGAAAATAAAACAATAATGTCTTCTAATATTAAACAAAAAACAGGTGCCATAATTATTGCAATAAATAGAGATAGTGAGTATCTAACAAACCCTGCATCTGAAACTGTGCTTAAAGAAGGTGATTATTTAATAGTACTTGGCAATACGCCGGGGCTAGTTAAGTTTGAAGAGTTAGTTTAGTATGAGCTAATAGTAATATTGAATTTTAATTGGGATAGTTCTACCTGTTCCAATTTAATATATTTTTAGATAAAATTATTTTAAAAAATCTATATTATTTTTATATTTATTCTGGGAGGTTATGCATGCAAAAGAAAATAGCAGCTTTATTATTGATCTTATTATGTATTGTCAGTATTTATGTGGGTATAAGGAGTACAAAAGAAATAAAAATCGATGACAAAAAAATATCTAAGCATGCTTCTCAAATAGCACTAATAACATTAGACGGAACCATATACTCAAATCTTTCTGACGGTTTTATGGACGATATAAATTCTGCGGAAAATGTAAGAAAATCTTTATTAAGAGCATTTAATGACCCTACAGTAAATGGGGTTCTGCTAAGGGTAAATTCTCCCGGTGGGACTGTTGGTATGTCTCAAGAAATTTATAGTATTATCTTAAAACATAGAAATCTTAAGCCTGTTGTTGTATCAATGTCTGACATAGCAGCAAGTGGAGGTTATTATATTGCGGCTGCAGCTGACAGGATTTATGCAAATCCCGGAACATTAACAGGTAGTATTGGTGTAATAATGAGCACTTTTAATGTTAAAAACTTATTAAACAACAAGCTAGAAGTAAAATCAGAAGTTATAAAAAGCGGAAAATATAAAGATATAGCCTCTCCTTACAAAAATATGTCTAATGATGAAAGAGCTATGCTACAAAAAATGATTGATAGAACCTATGGACAGTTTGTAGATGCGATTATGAATGGCCGCGTAAAGAGAAAAGATAAATATTCAGTAAAAAAAATAGACTTAAAAAAAGAAAATCTTTATCAATATGCTGATGGTAGAATTTTTACCGGAACTCAAGCACAAAAACTAGGCTTTGTAGATAATATAGGAGGCCTGGAAGAAGCTAAAAAAGGAATAAGAGAAATCGTTCAGAAGAAATTTGGAATACGCAGAAAGGTACCTATTGTTCAGTATAATTCACCATCTGGTTTAAACTTGCTGTTTTCCGGGCTTTCTAGCAATATGAATAAAATGAATACATTTAATAATTATATGCCTTTTAGCACAAAATACCCTCGTCAACCTTTGGTTGTTTGGGAATAAGGGAGTATAATATGAATAATTTATTAGATAATGTATATGGAACCTTGTTTAACCCGGATGAAACCTTTGAGCGACTAAAGGAAAACCCTTCATTATTACAAGCAAGTTTATTAATATTGCTAATTACCGCAGTAAGGCCTATATTAGAGCTAATGGGCACAAAAACCGAAACATCTTTTTTATTAAGTATATTCGGTGTTTTATGCAGTATTGCGGGTGTTGCTATTTGCTGGCTATTTGTTTCTTACTTTTTAGATATATTTGTGGGTATATTTAGAGAGTCAAAAAAAATAAGGATATTTTTAACCTTATCAGCTTTTTCTTTATTACCTTTAATTTTTTTAAATCCTATAAACTTATTAAAGTCAGCCGGAACAGCTGGATACATTGTTGCATTAATATTAGGAATTTTGATATTTGTTTGGTTTGTAAAATTGCTCAACTTAGCGTTAATAAAGACTTATGACATAACCTCTCAAAAAGCTTTATTATTATTAAGCCTGCCTTTTTTAGGGTTAATATTCTCAATAGGTGCTTATACCTGGCTGATTTATATTTTATATACCATATTTTATTATTAATTTTATATTAACTCTAAAATACTTAGTTCTTTTACTATTCTGTATTTAGAGGATGATTCAATGTAAAAACCATGGCACACTAGATTTTACTCTGGTTTTAATTTTTAAACTTTACTTTTTAACTTTAATCTGACATCGGTAGTAGAAGTATGAATTCTAAAATAAAACAAGTTATATACAAAAAAACTTCGTCCCATGGTCAAGGGGCTATTCCTTTAGGAACCAAAGGGACTGTATTAATGTATGTGGACAATCCTACAACTGTAAAACTTTTAGTTAATTTTGAACCTTATGGAAAAGCAATAATACCATTAAGCAGTGTTGATATAATAGAGGAATAATTAAAGTATGAAGAAGATAAAGCAGTTTTTTGATGATAAAAAAAGCAGGTATATTTATTTAACTGTTGTTTTGGTTATTATTTCCCTGTTTTCTTTTTATTTGACATCATCCAGTAAATTTTCACAAAATATAGCACATTTCTTCTATAATGTGGGACAGTTTTTTGAACAAACAGAGTTAAAAACTTACGATTTAAGATGTCAACTGCCTAACAGAAAAATTAAAGCAAATCCAGATGTTGTTATTTTGAGTATAGATGACACATCTTTGGAGGTATTAGAAGAACAATATGGCAGATATCCGTGGAAAAGAGGCATATATGCAGACATAATTGAATATATGCAAGCTGGTGATGTTGACTCTATTGTTTTTGACTTAATGTTTTTAGGTTATAGAGAAGGTGCTAAGAATCAAGACCTTTTATTAGCCGGCACATTAGGTAAATATAAAAATACTTATGTTTCGATGAACTTTGATGTAAGAGATACAGAAAATCCTCCTGATATATCTGACTCTTTAGTATATGATGTTGAAAATCATTCATCGAATATTGATTTTTCTAGTGTAGAGTTTACTAACTGCAGATTAATATTTGACGATATACTTAGACAAACTGACAAAATAGGTATTATAAACTTTTTTAGAGATGCTGATGGAATTAGTAGAAGAATCAACCTTCTTTTTAAGTACAAAGACTCAATATATCCTTATTTAGCATTTAAAGTTGCTTATGATTATATTCAAAAACATGAATACCCTGATAATAATAAAAGACCAAAAATTGTAATAACTAAAAATAATGAAGTGACCTTTTCTAACAGAGTACTGCCTGTTGATAAAAATGGAGCTATGCTTCTTAACTGGTATGGACCATCCAGGACATTTCTTCATATACCTTTCTGGCAAGTAATAAAATCAATAAATGATGTAAAAAAAGGAAAAGAGCCTCCTATTCCGGCTGACTATTTTAAAGATAAAGTTGTTTTTGTAGGAGTAACAGCTACATCCTTATTTGATATAAAAACTACTCCTTTAGATCGTATTTATCCGGGTGTCGAATTACAGTCAACTGTTTTTAATAACATTATTGATAATAATCCGACAAGAAGAGCAAAGCCAATAGTTGACTTTTCTATCTGTATTGCTTTGATAGTTCTGACTGCTGTTATTGCAATTAAGGTTAAGTCGTCAATAACCTCGTCAATAATGACTGTTCTAGTTACTGCTTTTTATATAATATTTGCCTGTTACTTGTTTAAAGAGTACTTTATATGGGTCGGGCTCGTAAATCCGGTAATATCAATCATCTTGACATTTACTATTATGTATATAATTAAATACCTTTTAAAATCAAGAGACTTTGAGCAAACATATAAATTGGCAACAACTGATGGTCTTACAAACCTTTATAACCACAGATATTTCCAAGATGAAATGCTTAAGTCTATAGAAAAAGCTAATAAGGCTAAAGGTCACTTTACATTAGTACTTGTAGATATTGATTTCTTTAAAAAATTTAACGATACTTACGGTCACCAGGCAGGAGACGCTGTATTAAAACAGGTAGCAGAAACTCTAAAAAAATCTGTTAGACCGGGTGATCTTGTTGCTCGCTATGGTGGAGAGGAAATGGCAATAATCTTTGCAGATACAGACCTTGAAGAAGGTATTAAGCTAGCTAATGGTATTTGTAAAATCATTGCAGACAAGCCTTTTAAACTCTCTGATACAGTTGAAAAGCACGTAACTATAAGTTTGGGAGTTGCTACATATCCACAATGTGGATTAACGCCAACAGAGCTAATTGAATTTTCTGACCAGGGTCTTTATAGAGCTAAAGAAGGAGGAAGAAACAGAGTTGGTGACATAGGAGAACTTCCTAAATTAAAGCCTTTAAAATAAAAATAATGCGCAATAATAAATAATAAACTTAAAAAGCTGCCAATAAACAGGCAGCTTTTTTGTAACGCTTTTAAATATTAAGATTTCTTTACAGAATTATTGTCAAATTACCCCTGAATATTTTTGTTATTTGAAGCTTTTTTTCTTATAATTAATTTTAAGGAAGTGGAGTATATACAAAAAAGTGCGTAATAATTTTTCAGAATATTTAGCGGAATATATCGATTATTTGTTTATTGAAAGAGGACTATCTCAAAATACTGAACAAGCTTATCGTAGAGACTTAGTTTTATTTATAGACTTTGTTGAAAGTTTATCTATTAATAATTTTGAGGATATAACAAGGTCTATAATCAATCAGTTTATAAGAGATATTAGGCAAAAAGGCTATGCCCCAACTAGTGTAACAAGAAAGATAGCTTCTTTAAGAGGCTGGTTTAAGTGGATGGTTTCTAATGAGCTTATTCAACATGACCCTACTGTTAGCCTGGAGCAACCTAAAATAAGTAAACATCTGCCAAAAGTATTGAGCATAAATGAAATTAATACAATTTTATCTCAAAACCTTTCAAGCATAGAAAAGGCTATTTTTGAGCTTTTGTATGCATCTGGCTTAAGGGTATCTGAGTTGGTTGATCTGAATTTAATAAATATTAACTTTACTCAAGGATACCTAAAATGTATGGGAAAAGGCTCAAAAGAAAGATTAGTCCCACTGGGAGATGAAGCAAAAAAAGCGCTTTTTGACTATTTAAAAGAAAAAAACATTACTATTAATAAATCTACACCTAAAGACCTGCCATTATTTACAGATAAGCTTAATAACAGAATTAGCAGGCAAGAAATCTACAAAATAATAAAAGGTTTAGGTGGTTATATAGAAAAACACATTACACCCCATACATTAAGGCACAGCTTTGCAACTCATATGCTGGAAAACGGTGCAGACTTGAGAGTGGTTCAAGAGTTATTGGGGCATAGTGACGTGTCGACAACTCAACTTTATACACATATTAGTAAAAAAAGATTAAAAGAAATTTACTTTAGCATAAATGAATAAAAAGAGTATTTTAGAGTTAAATTTATTAGATTATTGCTATGCACAACAAATTGTATTATATTTTTAATTGGACAGATTTGTTTAATAATAGAAATAATCAAAATTTATAATATTCAGGAGAAATTTAAATGGAGCAAATAACACGTATAGCATCAGACTTAAATGAAGAAACAGTAAATAGATATCAGCTAGTGTATGAGATAGCTGAATTGGCAAAAAAATTTGTTGATGAAAGCAATCAAAAAAAGCAACACGAAGAATACGGTTATGATTTAGACCCTGCATTTAGCGGTTCTTCATCTATTAAAACTGAAAAGCCTGTGCAACATGCCATTATGGTAAAAGCAAGCGAAACAGATGAAGGCGGCCTTGTAGGCTAGTAAATCTATAAAAAAATTATTATAATAAAAATAAGCAGCGTTATTTAACCGCTGCTTTAATTTTTTTATTAAAGTTTATTTTATTTAAAAATTTACATCTATATCTTTTAAAAATGGTAAGTTTTTATCTTTCTCTGAAACCAAAGGATCTTTTATGCCCCAGTTCACATTAATTTCCGGGTCATCCCATCTAATTCCAGCATCATGTTGTGGAGAATATTCATCTGATGCCTTGTACGCAACCTCAGCACTCTCGCTTAAAACCAAAAATCCATGGGCAAATCCTTCTGGGATATAAAGCTGATGTTTATTTTCTTCTGATAAAACAGCACCTACCCATTTTTTATATGTTGAAGAGTTTTTTCTTATATCAACTGCAACATCGTATATTTCACCGCTTAAGCATCTTAAAATTTTTGCTTGAGCTTTAGGATTTGTTTGAAAATGCAGCCCCCTTAAAATATTTTTATCAGACTTAGAATGATTATCTTGTGTAAAACGCTGCGTTATCCCATTAGTAACAAAATCAGAGTGCTTATAGGTTTCCATAAAGAAACCTCTTTCATCTTTAAAAACGCTTGGTTTTATTAAAATTACATCAGAAATTTCTTGTTTCTCGAACTCAAAAGGCATTATCCATACTCCGTAATTATTTAAATTCTCGCAATCTTACTTATATTATTTAGTATTTTTTCAAGCTCCTCAGGTGTTATCATATTATGGCCATCAGAAAGAGCCTTGTCAGGTGTTTCGTGTGTTTCAAAAAAGAAGCCGCGAACCCCAACAGCAGCTGCTGCGTTTGCTAAGTATTTTGCATACTCTCTATTGCCACCGCTTTTTCCTCCAAGCCCTCCAGGCTTTTGTGTGGAATGAGTTACATCCATTATTACAGGGTAGTCAAATTTTTTCATCTCAATTATGTTTCTAAAATCAACAACCAGGTCACCATATCCAAACAGGCTTCCTCGCTCAGTAAGCATTATTTTTTTATTACCTGTTGATTCTACTTTTTTAACCGGATGAATCATATCTTTACCGGGTAAAAACTGTGCTTTTTTTATATTTATTATTTTATTTGTTTTACCAGATTCTAACAATAGGTCTGTCTGCCTACATAAAAAAGCAGGAATTTGAATAATATCACAAACCTCTGCTACCGGCTTTATTTGGTCACATTCATGAATGTCTGTTAAAACCGGCAAGTCAAATTCTTTTTTTACCTTTTCAAGAATCTTTAAGCCTTCTTCAAGCCCTGGTCCCCTATAAGAATCTATAGATGTTCTGTTTGCTTTGTCAAAAGAAGCTTTAAAAATATATGTTATATTTAAAGTTTGGCAAATATTTTTAATTTTTTCTGCCAGCTTCATTACCATGTCACTATTTTCAATAACGCAAGGACCGGATATTAAAAATAAATCTTTTTTTAGGGTATTAAATAACTCTTCTACCATTAAACAAGTTCCTTTTTCTTAATATCCAACTTTTTTTCCCAGTCCAATGCGGTCTTGCAAATTAATTCTAAGTCATCGTGCTTAGGAGACCAATTCATTTTATTTAATATTTTTTGATTATTAGATATCAACTGAGCAGAGTCACCGGCTCTTCGTGGTGCGGTTATAACCTTAAATTCATCGCCGCTAACTTTTTTCATTACATCTATAACTTCTTTTACACTAAACCCATGCCCATACCCACAGTTAAAAATATCACTGTCATTATCATCAAGATAGTCTAACGCGCTTAAATGCGCACTTGCTAAATCATCAACATGAATATAGTCTCTAATACCTGTGCCATCTGGTGTATCAAAATCTTCGCCAAAAATATTTAGGTGATCCCTTTGCCCTAATACTGTTTGTGCTGCAACTTTTATTAAATGAGTTGCATTTGGGAAGGACTGCCCGATTCTTCCTTTAACATCCGCACCTGCAACGTTAAAATATCTAAGAATTACATATTTAAAATCATCATGAGCAATTGCTGCATCTTTTAGCACTTGTTCGCTCATTAGCTTGCTCATACCGTAAGGATTGATAGGATTTGTTTCTGTTGTCTCTTTTACCGGAATTTCTTTAGCATCGCCATAAACTGCAGCGGTTGAAGAAAAAATAAACTTATTAACATTATATTTTATACACAAATTTATTACGTTAGTTGTGTTAACAGTGTTATTCAAGTAATACTTAAGAGGCTTTTCAACAGACTCAGGAACTACAATCGACGCAGCAAAGTGAATAATCGCATCAAATTTGTTATTTTTAAATATTTCTTCTATTTTATCAAAATTTGACAAGTCCTCTTGTATCAAATTGCCATATAAAATAGCATCTTTATTGCCTGTAGAAAGGTTGTCAATTACGGTAATGTTATAGTTTTCTGCCTCTCCCAACTGTTTTACAACATGACTGCCTATATAGCCGGCACCACCTGTAACAAGTATATTTCTTTTCATTAAATAAATCCTCTTATTAAATTATTTTTCATTTCTTATATTGAATCTAAAATTGTATTAAATAAACCAAGCCCACGAAAATAAATACTACCAGTATAAAAGAATTATACTGCAAAAAATTTTTATTTTTAATTAGAAGTTAAATAAATCAACAGTATAAAAAATTTGTGATTTTTGATAACTTTTTTTATAATCAATCTAGGTAACTTAAAAAAAAGAGAGGGAACTATGAACAAATTTAAAAATTTACTGATTGCAATAATATCAGCAGGGCTACTAGTTGCACCTAGCTATGCAGAAAGCTGCTCTAAGCTAAACCCAGAATCATCTACACATGATTGTTCTGCGTCAAAATGTTCAGTACAAAAGTATTCTATGAAAGACTACTCCAATAAGGAGGAGTTTACTCAAGTTTATTCTGATATTGATCAAAAATATTGGGCTGCAAACGCAATTACTTTTTTAACAAAAAAAGGAATAATCAAAGGTTATCCGGATGGCACATTCAGACCTGATGAAACTGTAACTCGTGCAGAATTTGTAACTTTGTTAGTTAAGTTATTAAATATGAACACAGCAACCAATGCATCATTACCATACTCTGATATGAATACAAACCATTGGGCTTATAGAAACATTAAAATATCTAATGATGCAGGCTTAATCAAAGGCTATCCGGATGGTACTTTCAAACCTGAAAATACAGTTAAAAAAGCTGAAGTAATGAGCATTGTAAGCAAGATTTCTAACATTAACTACGATTTATCTGATAAAGAAGTTAATGCTGTTTTAGATCCTTATTTTGATAAAAAATTCGTGCCTAAATGGGCTGTTTTAAGTACTGCAAAAGCAATAAAAGAAAAGCTGGTAACTAACCATGCTTTTTCTGAGTTTGTTTTAGCTAACAAAAACTCAACAAGAAGTGAGGTTGCTTCTATGCTGTACAATGTTTACAAAAGATATCAACAAGAAAAACTATAATTTAAAAATTTTAAAATATTTTTACCGAAAAGCCTGTGTTTTAAAAAGTAAGCACAGGCTTTTTAAATTCATATCAAGGGTTTTCAGAATTGTTAAAAAATATTAAAGTTTTCTGCGTTTATACCGATATTATTCATGTACACAGGATGTAAAAGTATATACTAACTCAAAAATACTTTTCAGATTATTCAATCCGGTTAAAGCTAATAAAATAGCCCAAATACAGAAAGAGTAATCTTAAATTTAATTTATGAGCAGTATAATAAGTTAAGTAAGGAAGCTTATGCTTTTAAAAAAGGTAACTATTGAAAAAAATAGCGTTCTGTTAACACCTTTGATTACAAACTCAGACCAATGTGATGAGTTAGCAATAGAGATTCGGTCATTTATTCTAAAAGAAGACTATAACAAAATAGTGTTAGACTTAACAGAACAGGATTTCTTTAATGGTATTAAAATTAGTGTGCTTATTGCAACTTACCACTTTATTGAATTTTTAAACAAAAAAATTCATATTTTAGTTAACAATAAAGAAATCAAAAAACATATCGAAAACTTAGAAATCAGCAATATTAATGTTATCTACAAGCAAGAAAAAGAATCAGCCTTGTACAATATTGCTTGATGTAAATAAATAATAAGATTGATTTGTTGTTTATTTATAAAAACTTAAGGTGTTTTGTCTTTTTTTCATAAACTTTAAGTATTGCAAGTTTTTGTATATAAATTAAAATAGTAAGTATATAGCAGTATTAACTTTTAATACTGTTATTTATTTGTAAAGCACTTAAGGAAAATTTTATGAACCGGAAGCACTATAAAGCCTTAACTCTTGCAGAAGTTTGCATGGCTTTAGCAATAGCAGGTATATTAATAGCCTTAGCAATCCCTGCAATACTTCAAACAACTGACGATAGACAATTTGATGTCAAGTATAAACAAGCTTATTCACATGCCTTGCAGGCATGGTTAAGAATATTTTCTCAAAATCAAATTATGCAAAGAAATAGTTTGACACATAGTCAAGCAAACAATGACCACTTTAATAGATTTAGGCAGGAATTTTTGAGAATAAGAGACTGCACGAATGATAATAATAATAATTGTTGGTCACAAGCCGGTGAAACATTAGAAGGAGGCTTTCCAACAGATGACGCTATGGCATTTATAGATAATTCCGGTGTTGCGTGGAGCCGCATGTGCAATACCGGCTGTAGAGGTTTTATATTAATTGATATTAATGCTTTTGATGGTCCAAACAGGTATGGAACAGACAGGTTTATAATTGTTGCTTCTAATGATTTAAATTTTAATGATCAACAAACACCATCTAAGCTCCTGCCTATTCCAAATGTTGGTGCAGTCAATGGCCAGTTATGTCCTTCAGGTAATTGTGAATATACATCATTATTAGAATAATTTGTAAAAATAGGAGATAAAAATGAAAAAAGGTTTTAGTTTAGCAGAGTTAATGATTGCTATGGTTGTTGCCGGAACAATTGCAGCGCTTACAATACCTGTTTTAATGGGTGGTGTACAAAATAACTATGATACTCTTTATAAAGCTGCTTTTAGAACAGTAGAGCAGGTTGTTCATGAACAGACAAATGATTTATCAGAGTTCCCTAATGGTCTTTTAGATAATAGTGTAAACGCTGGAAACCATCACTTTTGTCAAGATTTTAGCACAAAAGTAAACACGCTTGATGGGGCGGCAGGTATTGTCGAATGTGATGGTACAAACTCTGCAGTTGCAGGCAATCCTAATTTTGTAACAACTAATGGTATGAGATGGTATGGATTTGAAAATGAATTTCCTAACAATCCTCCAGTAGGTACAACTCCTAGTATTACAATTAGAGTTGATGTAGATGGGGTAAACAGAGGTCCTAACTTAGCAACTGGAGCAAATAGAGATATATTCCAAATAATAATCTTTGAAACAGGCAGGGTTACAGCTCCAGCTGGGCTTGAAACAACATTTTTAACCCAATAGCTTATTTTTCATAACCTCAATTTTATTATTTTCAACAAAAATTACACAAGACACCAGTTCTTTGATATTATCAAAAGCTGGTGTTTCTAGTTTTTTAATAAACTTTTGCTTATTTTCAACAGTGTATTCAGTCAGTACAATTTTGCCTGTACTCGCAAAAGAACAAATAAAGTCAAAGCCGTCTTTATCAAATATTTCTTCAAAGTAAAGAACATCCGGTGATTGAAAATAAATATGCTTTATTGCTTTGTTAAAGTCAAAACCGGCTTTTTCTTTTAACTGACACTGATTTATATTAGGTAAAATATACTTTATGACGGACTCTATTGTCATTATGTTTTTATTTTTATTTTGTAAATACTCTAATAATGAATAAATTATAGAAGTTTTACCGCTTAAGCTTTCTCCGCAAACAAGAATTATACCTTCTTTACCTAAACAGCTTTTTATGCAGTTTAAAGAAGCCTTATCCAGCTTAAATTCATCAATATTCATTGGTGGTCTGTACAATTTAAGAGAAAAACGCTCACCTTTTATTGTAGGAAAGGATGCAACAACTATATTTAAATACTTATCGCTTTCTTCCTGCTCAAGGTTTATTTTAAAAGTTCCTAGTTGCGGGACATCAACAATAGACGGGTCTAGTTCAGAAACTTTTTTTAAATTTGAAATAAAAGTTGATTTTAACAATACAGGTATACTTCCTGTATTTGTATACTGCTTAAGCTTTTTAAACTTAACAACCAGATTATCTGTATCATTTTCAAAAAAAACTTCTTCCACTTCTTCTTGATAAGCTTGATAAATTATTGCATATAAAAGTTCTTCAGGTTTAATATTATTTTTATTATTTAACAAGTTTTGCCAAGTAAAATTTTCTTTATCATAAAAATTTTCATCGTCACTATCATCAGCAAAAACTTCTTCACTAGAGATGTATAAAGGATCATCCATATTATAATGAAGCTGAATTGCCGTTGAAATATTTCTCTCAGAGCAAAGTACAGGCTCAATTTTATAATCGACACCTTCTAACAGGTTGGTAAATAGAAAAAGATTTAAAGGGTCAGTCATTGCAACTGTTAAAACATCTTCTATCCTAAAAAGAGGAATTATTTTATAATTAACCGCATCTTGCTTATCAATATAGCTCAAACAATTAGGATCCAGTTTATAATCATCAAGGTTTACATAGGGAATGTGCAGTTTTGATTCGATAAATTCATGCAGAGCGTCTTCTGATATGATTTTTTGATCTATTAGTATTTGAACCAGAGACTTATTTTGAATTTGTGCTATATTTTCAGCTTTAGTTAAGTCCTCATAACTGATAAGGTTGCTTCTTACCAGGTCGTACTTAAGTTTTTCAAATGTTTTATTTGTAATGGTTTCTTGCATTGCAGTTCTCTTTTTCTATTTTTAATGAATTTATAAAAAATTTTTTGGCTCACTCACTCTTAAGTATTTAAGCTAAGTATTTTTTTACCAATTCAAGCAAGTTATCTATATTAAAAGGTTTTGTAACATATTCATCGGCCCCGGTCTCTTCTCCTATTTCTTTATCTTCTTGCTGAGACCTTGCTGTTAACATTATTATTGGTATAGCTTCATATTTTTTATCAAACTTTAAAAGCCTACATATTTTATAGCCATTTATTTTAGGCATCATTACATCCAGCAAAATCAAATCAGGACTTTCACCCTTTGCCTTATTTAGAGCATCTTCTCCATCATAAGCCAACACACACTCATATCCCTCATTTTCCAAAATAAATTCAAGAGTTTCAACAATATCTTGTTCATCATCAGCTACTAATATTTTACTCATATTTTCCTCTTTTTAACCCAAACCGATAAGCGGCTCCTTAGTAAAACCTAACAACTCTTCACTGGTTATACCATCTTCAGGGTAAACAGCTATTCCCATTTCATAACTATCACTTTCTAAATGCATTTTCAGAATTTCGATGGTTTTATTTATGTCCAGTTTAACAACGTTTTTTATTATTAATTTTATATCATTTTTATCTGTAAAAATTTTTATTTTTTTATCTTTTTCAAAAATATCTGTCAAATTATTTTTTAAAGAATCGATATTTAAGCCTAATTGGTCTGAAATATTAAAAATATTTATTAAAACAAAATTCGTATGATTGTATTTAGAATATTTTAGTTCATTATCCAGCCCCAGCAAAAACTTATTATCGCTAGAGGCAACAGGCAAAATAAAAGAAAACTTACTTCCTTTGTTAATCTCGCTCAATGTCCAAATAATTCCTCTATGAGCCTCAATTAACTGCTTTACAATAGGCAAGCCCAAACCTGTGCCTCCAACTTTTCTACTTAATGAGCTTTCTATCTGATGGAATTTATCAAAGATTTTAGGTATATCTTTTTCTTTTATCCCAACCCCGGTATCTTCTATTGTAATTTTTATATAGTCATCTTTTAATAGCTTATCAAATTTCATATCCTGAAACTGAAAGATATCTTTTTCAACGTTTTTAAAGTTTATAACCTCTGCAAAAATATAAACCTGCCCGTTCTCAGGTGTAAACTTGATAGCATTTGATACTAAATTAGATAAAATTTGTTCAATTTTACCTATATCTGCATAAATTTTAGGCAAATTAGCATCTAGCTTGACAGACATATTTATATTTTTCTCTTCTGCTAGAGACTCAAACGTAGATTTAGCAAAGTCAATAACTTCTTCTATGTTAGACTCTTCAAACAGATACTCCATCTTGCCAGCTTCAATTTTTGATAAGTCTAATAAATCATTTATAATACGAGATAATCTTTTTACATTTCGGCTTGCCATGCTTAAAAATTTGCTTTGATTCTTGTTTATCTCACCGGTTTTACCGCTAAGCATTATATCAAGCGAATTCTTCATAGATGTTAAAGGCGTTCTCAACTCATGCGAAACAATAGAAATAAACTCTGACTTTAGTTTTTCAAGCTTTTCAAGTTTTGCATTTGTCTTTGTTATTTCTTCATACAAAATAGCACTCTCTAAAGGCATTGCTACTTGCTTTACAACTGTATGAAAACAAGTAGAATCCTCGCCTGTAAACTCGATATCTCTTAATATTTCAACAGTACCAAAAAATTTATCAGCAGTGTTTATTGGAGAAAACAGATAATCATACTCTAATACATTTAAATCAAGCTCGTTATCTTCTGTTTTGTAGTGCTTTTCTATGCTTACATTGTCTATGGACAAATCAAACGGCAGTTTTTTTCCTTCAAAATAATTTTTATAACCCACAACCGCCCTTATTTTTAAAGCTTGTTCCAGCCTTTCACTTATAGGGTGGGTTGAGTTTATTATCAAGCTGGCATCTTCTGGGCCGTTTAAAATTAAAGCAAAACATAACGAAAAATTTAAACTTTTTTCTAATCCTGTATTCATTATATTGATTAATTTTGCCTTGTTTAATGTACCTGCTAACTGAGAGCTTATATTAAATAAAACATTTAATTGGTATAAACTTTTTGCCAATTCATTATTATTGGTATATAAAATATCTAAAAGTTTTTTTATTCTTAAATGAGCATTAATAGTTGCTATTAAAATATTATTATCAAACGGCTTAGCAACATATCCATCTGCCCCAACCAGTACATCAGAAGAGTAACAGTCATTTGACGCAAGACAAATAATTTGCAAGTCACTTGTTTCGTTTTGTAGTTTTAGCTTTTGGCAAATATTTGTTTTGTTTTTAGCTACATTGTCAATATCAATAAGTGCAATGTCAGGCAAGTAAAAGCTAGCAGCTTTTAAGATTTCTTCTTCCTCAGAAATAGTAACAATATCATGTCCAATATCTTCTAATAGGCTTATTAAGCCCTTATCCAAAAATGCTTCATCTTGTACTATTAATATTTTGGACATTTAAATTATTCCTGGTACTCACTATTGTTTATAATATTATAATTATTTCAAATTCATTATAATTTTACAAATTTTTAATTAAAAAATACAAAAAAAATAACTCACTCAGCGCTTAAACTCAAAAAGGTGATGCGAGTTAGCCTTTTAAATCCTCTTCCAAGTCCAGTATTTTAGATAAAGACTGTGTATCACCCTTTAACTTAAAATACTCTCCAAACTTTGGAGTAGTTTTAATTAAATAAAACCTGTGCTTTTTGTCTCTTTTTCTTTCTATCAAGCCTTTTTCCATAAGGTCTTTAACATGATCACGTGCAACTTGTCCACGCAGTTCAATAAGCTTGGATTGCCTGATAGGTTCTTTTACTGCAATTATTGACAAAGTCTTCAGGTGAGACGGCTTCATTTCTATTGGAACAA
Organism: Candidatus Gastranaerophilales bacterium; assembly: GCA_028277625.1. Taxonomy (GTDB): domain Bacteria; phylum Cyanobacteriota; class Vampirovibrionia; order Gastranaerophilales; family JANQFW01; genus JANQFW01. The sequence continues at coordinate 22,195 of JANQFW010000017.1, forward strand.
GTTTTTCAACAATATCCATATAATCCTGTCTAACTTGTAAAATATAGCCATCTTCATCATCAATTTCCAGTGCAGACTCTCTTGAAGAATAATCCATAATCAAATCAAGCATTGTTGATTCAACTTCATCAGGATTTTCCCCAAGTATCGCGGATATTTCTTTTATTGTCATAGCCGTTGAGGTGATAAATAAAACAGCCTCAATTCTTGATTTTAAAGACATATTCCTCCCACAAGCAAATCAAGGTTTCTTTTAGTTCTATACTTTAAGTTTAGCCCACCTCTTGTACAATGTAAAGGTCAGAATAAAACTCTTCTTGAACCAGATCAATACGGCTTCTTGCTGCTAAAAACAATAGCGTAATATAAGTAGTAGCCTTATCCATACCTGTTTTGTACAGTTCGTTTATTTCAACCTTTTCATTAGACTCAAGCAGCCTTGTTAATATATCGTGTAAGTTGTCAATACTATCTTCAATATACTCATCATGAGCCATGTCCAAAATATCGTCAGCTGTAAAATTAGCATAAGATCTTATCTGGCTTTTATTTTTGTCAGATTGTTGTTTTGCTCTTTTCTTTTCTCTTTTTTCATAAAATTCTAATTGTTCAATAAGATCTTTAAGGGTTATAACCCTTCTTTTATTCATTCTTACACTGGTTCTTCTGGCTAAAACATTATCTAAAGAAATAACATTTTTCTTATTAATACTTTCTTCCTGCTCAGGATAAAAATCTTCATCCATCATTTCCATATCATCATAATCCTGAGCAAACTCATCTTCCTGCTCTGCTAAAGGATCAATGCCCTCTAAAATATCAGACTTTAAACGCAACAAAACAGCCGCAAACAATAATGTTCTGCCGCTTAAGCGTAAATTATTAGATTTTATTTCTACTAATTCTTTTAAAAATTTATCAGTAACATCAACAATATCAATATTCCAAGGATCAATTTTTCCAGCTTTTGCCATATCTACAAGGATCTCAATACCATCAAGCATATTATCCATGCAATTTTACTCCCGTAACTTTTGTTACTCCATTATTTTTTTGAGTAACACCAATAGTCCTATCTGCTGATTCTATCATAGGCTTCCTCAAAGAAACTACTATAAATTGCGTATTCATTGCTTGATATCTTATCATTTGCGAAAGCTTCTCTGCATTAATACCGTCAAGGTGCATATCAACCTCATCAAAAGCATAAAAAGGTGCCGGCATGTATCTTTGCAATGCAAAAACAAATGCTAGGGCGGTTAAAGACTTTTCCCCACCGCTCATCGCCTCAAGGCGTTGAGTTTTTTTACCTCTAGGTTCAGCTTCAATTGTTAAGCCTCCCTCAAAAGGATTTTCCATATTCTCAAGAATAATTTTGCCTTGCCCATCAGAAAGCTGTGCAAATATTTCAATAAAATTTGTATTTACATTGTTATAAGTATCAAGAAAAGACTGCTTTTTCATATCTTCATAACTACCCATTCGCTCTCTTATTTGATCAGCTTCTGTTGATAGGGTATCTATTTTTTCTTTTAATTCAACCTTCCTGCTTTCAACCTCTTCATAATCAGAAAGAGCCTTCATATTAACAGGTTCCATCAATTCCATTTTCTTTTGTAGCCTGTTTATATTCCTGGTTATATCATCAACAGATATTTCAATTTTAGCTATATTAGCAATGTCATACCCTTGCTGCTTTAATTCTTCTCTTATTGCCGCAAGTTCCGGCTCCAAGTCTTTTCTTCTTTGCTTAAACGCTTCTATTTGTTCTTTTAGCCTTTCAATTTTATTTTCTAAGCTTGATTTTTTCTTTTCTTTGCCCAGCAGTTCTTCATTTATTTTGCTTCTTTCTTCCTGAAGCTCAACGAGCTCTGCGCCAAGTTCTTTTATTTTAGCCTCAAGCTCTATCAGTCTTTCATTAGTACGATCAATTTCTTTTTGATTTAATATTTTTTCTTGATCAAGCTGAATATTATCTTTTTTAAGCTGCTCAACCCTATCATCTTGAATAGTTATAGCTTCTTTGTTAAAGTCTATTTCCATTTTTAAAGCTTTAATGTCGTTATGAGCATTATTTAACTTGCTTTCATTACTTTTGATCTCAAATTCAATACTTTCAGTAAGTTCATTAAGCTTTGATAATTCATCTTTTGGCAAGTTATTTTCGATTATTTCAATCTCTTGCTTTAGCCTGGCAACTTTATCAGAAAGCAGGGCAGCCTTTTCATTGGACTCATTCAGGCTTACTTGTTCCGCTTCAAGCTTAGGTTGTAAATTTTCCAATAAGCCTTTTTTCTCATCAAGCTTGCTTTGTGCATTCTTAAGATTTCTTTGCGCATTTTCAAGCTCTATCTTCTTTCTATTATAGTCATTCATCACAGATGAATATTCTTGCCTGTTTTTATCTAACTTAAACTCATAATCTTTTTTAGACTTTTCTAAAGTTTGATTTTTGTATTCCAGCTCATTTAGCCTTGCTTTAAATTTATCTAATTCCTCGTCATCGCTCTGAGCAAACTTAAGCCCCGAACGCGCAACAGATCCACCGGTCATTGCACCGGTTCGCTCGACTAAACTACCATCAATAGTAACCATTCGGTATTTACCTATTAGTCTTCTTGCAACTTCCATATCTTCGACAATAAGAGTTTCACCAAGTGCAAACTCAAAAACTGTTCTATAAATATCATCAAAATCAATAAGATTAATAGCAAAATCAATAACACCATCAACATTAGGTAGCCTGCTGTTTCTAAAGTTACTGTTAATTTTATTTAATGGTAAAAAAGTTGCCCTACCCGCTCTGGAAGACTTTAAAACCTCAATTGCCATACTTGCAATTTTGTCATTATCAGTAACAATACTCTTCATTCTACCGCCCATAGCTATTTCAAGGGCTGTTGAGTATTCTTTATCAACCTTACCAAGTTGAGCAAGAGGTGCATGTATACCGGGTAAGCCTGCATTCATTACAGTATCAATAGCTCTACCATAGTTAGCTTCTTCAGCTGCTCTTTTATTAGCTTCCAGCTGAGTAACCTTTCTGTAAGCCAGTGTTATATTATAATTTAAATCGTTTAATTCGCCTTTGATTTTATCTAGGTCATATAAACAATTTTTTTGTTGAATTTCAAAATCTTTTAATTCCTGCTCAAGCTCTTGAAGTTGGGTTTCTAGCAAGTCTTTTTGTTCTGTATTATTTTCATTTATATTATTTGAGTTATCTATATAATCTTGAGCTTCTTTCATATCACGTTCAAACCTTGATACTTTTTCTTCATGAATCATTTTTTCTTTTATCAGGTCATTTTCTTTACTTTGTAAATCATCAAGGTCTTTTCTTAAGCTATTTCTTTTTTCCAAATGCTCGTTAGTAGTTTGATTTATAGAAGAAACCTCACTTAAAACTCTGCTTAGTTCTTCTTTTTCTTTTTTTAGATTTTTCTCGATTATAGTTATTTCATCATTTTTATTATCAATTTTAAAATTAGCGTCTTCTATTTTTTCTTTGAGGTTTTCAATGTTTTGCCCTGAGCTTGCAATACTTTTAATATTATCCCCTACTTGTTTCTCTATATAGGCTATAGAGTCTTTTTTTCTGGAGATAACACCTTTTAAAGCTTCTACTTGTTTTTTTATTTCTATTTGCTCATCTTCGCCCTTGTCTTTAATTTGGGCTGTTATTTCATCGAGCTTTTCTTTTATTTCCACAGCAGAAAGCTTTATTTCCTCTAGCTTTTGTTGTTCAGATTTTTGAGTTTTATCACCGTCAAGAATACTTTCATGCAAGCGCTCTATAGAAGTTTTTATTTCAGAATATTTAACAACAGACAATTTACCTTGCAGCTCTGTTTTTTCTTCTTTTAGCTTCTGGTACTTAAGTGCATGAGCTCTTTCCTCTTCGAGCTGAACAAGTCTTATATCTATTTCATTTAAGATAATATTAGATTTATCTACTCTTTCGCCGACTGTTTCGAGTTCTTTTTTTGCTTGATCGATCCTTCTGTCAAAATCTGCCACCCCTGCAATTTCATCAAGGATTTTTCTTCTTTCAAAAGGTGTTACATTAATAATATTAGTAACATCACCTTGCATCATTACATTGTAACAACCAGGTGATATATTATGCTTTGCCAGTTCCTCGTGAACTTCGCCAAGGGTCGATACTTTATCATTAAAGTAATATGTTCCTGTGTATCCACTGCTACTTTGTTTAATTCTTCTTGTTACAGATATAATATCAGCTTCGTTCTGGTCATTCATAACCTGAAAAACTATCTTAACACTGGCTTCTTTTCTTTTACTTCTGTTATTAATCAAGTCAGGTAGCTTTTCTGCCCTTAGGGTTCGCGACGTGGACAGCCCTAACGCGAATAATATGCTATCAATAATATTGCTTTTTCCTGATCCATTAGGTCCAGATACAGTTGTAAACCCTTCTAAGAAGGGGATCATTGTTTTATCCGCAAAGGATTTAAAGTTGTCTATAGTTATTTCTTTTATATACATTTATTAAAAGCGCTTTTTAAATTAACAATTATACTGCTCATAAATAAAAAATTTTATCGATAGTATAATTCACCCCAAGCAGTAAACATTTATAATGATTACACTATATGTTGAGTTCATTGTCAAGATTTTATTTAATGATTTAAAATTTCTTTTAGTCTTTTTATTATTTCAAATTTTTAAATTAAGGTTTGATATTTATTTAGTAAAGTTAAAGTGATATAATTATATACAATCTCTTAAAGTATGCACAAATATAATTTTTATAACAAAAATATAGGATTAAGTTATGGCTACACCAAAAGATAAGCTTAATGAAATAATTAAAAACTTTAATGATCTAGATATTGCAGAAATAATTGATTTTGCAGAATTTATCAAGGAAAAACGACAAAGAGCACTTGATGAAGCATTTAATAATGTAAAAGAAGAATATGAGCCTTTATCAGAGAAAGAATTAAATGATTTAAAAGAGGCAAGCTCTTCAGAAAGCATTTCTTATAAAGAAATGTGGGGAGAATAATGAGCTATCAGATAGAATTCTCAAAAAAGTTTCAAAAAGATATTAAAAAACTTGATAAACAAACGGCGAAACAGATTAAAAGAACTGTAGATAAATTTATAATAGCACCTGAGTCTTGTGATTGGATTAAATTAAAAGGTTTCAGCAATTATTATAGGATAAGATCCGGTGATTACAGAATTATTTTCGAAAAAATTGAAAACAATAAAATAGTTATAAAGTTTTTAACGGTTAATCACCGAAGAGAAATTTATCAAGATTTAAATTGAAATTAAGAACTTTGTTATTTCAGTTTATGGCGTTTAATTGAAATAAAGGGATTTCTTATTTCAGTTTATGACGTTTAATTGAAATTAAAAGCTTTCTTGTTTCAACTTACAGTGTTAAAATGAAATAAGGAAAAGACTAAGTTCACTTTATTGATAAAAACTGAAAAAGACATTGCTATGAACGAAAAATTTTTAAAACTAGGAAAATATAAAGACCAAGAAGGCATATTCCAAGGAAAAGTAGTTCAATATAAGAGCTATATCCCTAAAAAGTTAAATGAACCTTATGAATGGTCAAATAAAAAAATAAATATCTTGCTAGAAGAGGCAACAAGACTACTTGGAGAACTAAATGCTTATTCTGAGCTAATTCCAGATATTGATATATTCATAAAAATGCACATTATAAAAGAAGCTACAGAGTCAAGTAGAATAGAAGGAACTCGTACCAGTATTGATGAAGCAATTTTACTTGAAGAGGACATATCCCCAGAAAAAATAAATGACTGGGTAGAAGTGCAAAATTACATTAATGCAATGAATTTTGCAATAAGTGAATTAAATAAAATACCCATATCTCAACGACTAATAAAGTATACTCACCAGACTCTTTTAACCGGAGTAAGAGGAGATAATAAATCCCCTGGAGAATATAGGCGCATACAAAATTGGATTGGAGCATCTACTATTGAATATGCAAGGTTTATTCCTCCCTGCCATACAGAATTAAATAACTTACTTTATGACTTGGAGGAATTTTGGCACAATGACAGCTTGGAGATACCATTGTTAATTAAAATTGCTTTATTTCATTATCAATTTGAAACAATACACCCCTTCTTAGATGGGAATGGGAGAGTAGGTCGTCTTTTAATAACATTACAACTTATAGATAAAAACTTCTTATCAAAGCCAACTTTATACCTCTCTGATTTTTTTGAAAAAAATAGAGTGTCATACTACGAGATGTTATCTAGGGTAAAAATCGACGATAGCTTTGATGATTGGGTAATATTCTTTCTGCAAGGAGTTAAAGAAACATCAACAAAGGGTAAAAACACCCTTAAAAGTATTATTAGCCTTAAAGAAAAAACTCAAACTCAAATAGCAGCCCTAGGAGGTAAAAAGTACCCTAAGGCACAATGCTTATTAAACTATCTTTTTACAAAGCCTATAGTTGATACTGCTGAGACTTCAGAGGTGCTCGAGTGCTCTTATAATTCAGCTGCAAGCATTATTAATGACTTTATTTCTTATAAAATTTTACAAGAATACTCTAAAAAAGGAAGGGGTAGAAAATTTGCCTTCGCAGAATATCTAAATCTCTTCTAGCTTTAGGGCGCTACTATCAAAAAAATAAAAGAGAATCGCACTAGCTGCTGATCCTCTTTTATTTTTTAATTTATTATTTTTTATCTTAGTTGTTATGTTTGCTTACTAATAAATGGTGTTATTTGTAAAAAGCCTATAAACAATAAGCTTAATATAAAAAGTGTAACCAATATTTCGAATATAATACCCATGCTCTTCTATCTAACCTTTTATAATTCTAACTGTTAAATAAATAAAAACTTTATATTTTTTTTTATTTACCTACAACTGCATTTTCTTCATAATTATTCATTACTTTGTATAATACAACACAATCTTTTAAAATTGTACAGTTTTATTTTTTATCTTAATTTTTTAAATTTATTTTATTAGTCATCTAATATTTAACCATAGAAACAATATTAATATTATCATCAAGCTTTTTTCTTCCATTCAAAAAAGTAAGCTCAACAACAAAAGCAACACTAACGAGATCCCCACCAATTTTATTAATTAACTTGCAAGAAGCTTCAATAGTACCGCCGGTTGCTAATAAATCATCTATTAATAATACTTTTTTACCAGGCTCAATAGCATCTTTATGAACCTCTATAGTATCAGTACCATACTCAAGATCATAAGAAACCTTTTCTACATCAGCCGGTAACTTACCAGGCTTTCTAATAACAACCAACCCCGCATCAAGGTTATAAGCCAAAGGAGCACCAAAAATAAATCCTCTGGATTCAATACCAACTACATAGTCAATTTTTTGATTTTTATATTCTTCTGTTAAATAATCTATAATTCTTTTAAAAGTTTTAGGGTCTTTAATAGCTGTTGTTATATCTTTAAAAACAATACCTTCTTTAGGAAAATCAGGTACATCTCTAATCATTGTTCTAACAACTTCTGGCATAGCAATTTCTCCTTATAACTCTTCCATTATATATGATTCACCAAAAAAGCATTTTTTTCAACATATTGTTACAACTTTAAGTAAATAAATAAAAGCGTCTTTATATTTTTTTTATAAAAAAACACACAATATATTTACCATGTTGAAAAAACAATAATTATATACTACAATATATAATTATTGTATAAGAATAAATCGTATAAAAACATTAGGAATGCCAACTTTTATTAAAAATAAGTATTTTTACAGTTTGTTACATTACTTCAAACAACCCAAAAGGTTTACATTGTCTCAACTACAAACTCCCTTGTCTAAAAAAATCATCTACAAATAAATTAATAACTTGATAATGTGAACAAACTCATATATTATAATTTTGTATTATATATTATACACTTGGGTTAATCGAGGTGAGGGAGTTAATTTAATGAAAAGTAGTACTTTACATAAATCCAACTTGTCAAAAGAAAGGATTAAAGCATTGGAAGAATTAATATCAGAGAAATCTATGCCATATGATTCCTCACCAGGCGTA
>JANQFW010000069.1 GCA_028277625.1 Candidatus Gastranaerophilales bacterium
TATATATAAAAATATAAAAGAATTATCAAGCAAAATAATGTTAAAACAAAAATCTGTATCTAACAGAGTTAAATCTAATAATATAATAATAAATCAAGTACTAAATAACGCATATTTATTATATGCCAAGAAATTAAAGGATGTGCTAGCCACGCAAAGTTTAATTTCACCTTTAAACCAGCACATTTCCCCCCTGGGGGCAATGGTTATTATCTATCAAACCCTCTTGATTCAGCTAGATTTAAGCTGTATCAAAGCTTATAGCTATGACATAAGAAAGGTGATGATTATCACCCAGGATAAGTGTGCCTATTTTTTGAATTATTGATCTGCATATAATTGAATATTTTTTTGGCTCTCTTTAAGGCTAAAAGAAGCAAAATTTGTAATGGATACTTTTCTAACGCAATAACAAAATAAAAAAATCGTCCCACTCATTATAAGAAGGGACGATTTTTTATTATACATAACTTTAATTATTAAGCCTATGCAAGACTTTCGCCTCTTGCAAGCAGCTTAATAACAATCAAATAAGTTAACGTCATCAATCCAACTTTAACAAAGAAGTTAAAAGCTGTTAGCTCAGGGAAATAAGCATTAGCAAGAAAATACATACCAACACCAGCTCCAAAGCCTAAACCACACCTAGCAATAACAGCATAAGGCGGTTGCCACGCCAGCCCTTTTACTCTCACAAACAAACTAAACAAGAAGTAAAGAAAGTTAGTAAGGCAAGTTGTAACACCAATAGTAATCAACCCGTATTTTTCTATAAACATTATATTTAAAACCACCTGGGCAATACCAGGGATAAACCTGATAATTGTATCCAAATGAGTTTTTCTTATTAAGTGATACTGAATTGTTGTATACTCAGCTAATCCGTAGAAAAACGCACTAAACGCCAAAAACGGTATTAAAATATAAGCTTCTTCATACTTATTGTTAGCAAACAAGCTAACCAAATCTTTTGGGCATAAACAAAATATCAGTAATAAAGGTGTAAACAACACAAAGAAGTAACCTGTTAATTTTTTAACAATAGGCCTAATATCCATACCCTGCTCGTATTTAGCAATAATTCTAGGGACAGCAGCAAGTATAATCATCGCAAACAATGGCATCATAGCTGAATAAGTTAAATTAAACCCAACACCATATAATCCATTGTAAAATGACCCTTTAAACCACTGAAGAACAAACTTATTGCTCTGTGTAAAAATCCAAACAGCCATACTAGATACAGCGATAGGCAAGCCATACTTATAAAACTTAGTTAAAATACCAAATTTTATTTGCTTTAAAGAAAGATTCTGGCCCATTTTGCAAAGATATAACATGACTATGTCAATTGCTACTATAGAAACAGCCATACCCATAATTATTGACTTAACGCCAATGTCCGTATTTAATAACAGATAAACAGCTATCCCAATTGTCAAAAACTGATTTATCACTACTGATATTGTATAAGTCAAAGGCTTTATCTGCGCCCTTAATATTTGGAACAATAAAGCCCTAAATGCAACAGGTATAATAAGCAATAATACAAGATACAATAGATCCGAAGGTATTTTAAACCACTCACTTATAGGTTTAAAAAATAAAAAGCCGGAAATATATAGCAACCCTAGGTTTGTAACTAATAAAAACAATAGAGTGCTAAAATAAGATTTTATATCTCCTGTCTTATCGTGCTCTTTAAAAAATCTTAAGCCGGATAAGCCTACCCAGTCACTAAAAATAATACAAAAGAAGCTCAATACGCTTATAGACACCCAGTATAAACCGTATTGCTGCGGAAGTAGTAAATTAGTATATAAAGGCACCAACAACAAATTGAACAACATCCCAATAACTTTTGACGGAACATACTTTGCCACATCCTTTCCTATTTCATCAATGGCTATTTCCAACTGTTGCTCCTGATCTGTTTCTTTTAATTCTGTACTTGTATCCATAAATATCCCCTATACATTTATAATTAATAAAAAATATATCACGGCAATAAAAATAAATAATCATTAGTATAAATTAGCTACCTTAAATTTTTTGATTAAAAAGAAGATTTCTTACCTAACCTCGCTACTTTTTAGATTCTTCAATTCTCTATAAAGCTTGCTAAAATAGGCTACGCAATAAACTGCAATAAAAAATATATAAAACTTTATCTTTCAATCCAAATAGCTTCTAAAAATAGACATAATCGTGTATTATTTTATTTATGCTTATGTTATAAGATAAGCAGATAATAACAATGTTTTAAATAATTTAATTTAATTATTTTTTAAAATTTATATCCCAAAGCACAATCATACATTAAGTTTAAAATACTATTAACTCTAGAATACCTTAACTAACTATATTAATAAGTAGTTATATGAGTAAAAATATATAAATAAATCCGAGGTAAAAATTGTGAAAAAACACAAAAAACTATCAGGAAAAAAACTAATTGCAATGATTTTACTAGGCTCACTATTAATGTGTCCAACAGTGTATGCAACTTCCCACTTTATAAAAACCCAGGATCAAGTAAATTCAAGATTCTCAAAAGTATTTCTATATCTTGCATCAAGTCATATAAATAAAAAAAATTTTGATAAAGCTGAAGAGCTACTGACAAGAGCAATAAAATATGATCCTGAAAATGTTAAAGCCTACAAAAATCTTGCAATGCTCTACGAAGGGCTAAATAAACTAGAGCAAGCAGAATTTAATTATAAAAAGGTATTAACACTAGATAAAAAAAATAGAGAAGTTAATTACTACCTCGGCTTAATCTTAGATCAACAGGGCAAAACGGACGAAGCTTTAAAGTATTTGAATAAAGCGGCATCATTAATGCCATATAATGCATTTATTTATTATGATATTGGTGTTGTTTATGCCAAATTAAATAACTATCAACAATCCATAGAGTTTAGTCAAAAGGCTGTAGAGCTTAAGCCAGACTTTGCAGAAGCTTATAATAACTTGTGTTACGGGCTCGCAAACAGCGGTAAAGCATATAATGCGCTTTCTGCTTGCCAAAAAGCCTTGAACTTAAAAGAAGATAGTGCGCCAATACTAGATAGCGTTGGCTATGTCCACTTTTGCATGAAAGAATATGAAAAAGCAATTGAATACTATCAAAAAGCCCTAAGTGTCGATCCATCCATAGGCGAAATTTACTTTCATATTGCACAAGCCCAAGAAAAGCTAGGCAAGACTGAAGAAGCACTAAAAAATTATAAAAAATATTTAGAGTTAGACCCGGATGCATATAACCTTAAAGATGTAAAAGCTCTAATAAAAAAGCTAAGCAAGAAAAAAAATAGCTAAACTTAAAGTATATAAGAGCTTATAAAAAACTTTTTGCTATAAGTGTTAAATGGAGTAATTTTTATGCTGGAACTAAGTGGACCAAGTCTTAATGAAATCAAGACATTGATTAAAAACAATACGCTCGTAACTTTTTGCACAATAAACAACCAAAATATTACCGGCAGAATCAAGTGGTTTGACCAAGTGGCACTTAAGCTTATACAAGAAGACGGCAGAGAAATTACCTTATTAAAACAGGCTATTATGTATTATTCTTATTAATGTTTTGATTTTCCATATACCATTTACAAGCAGGGCTAGTTATATCTGTAAATAACAATATTGGGTTTTTCTTAGCTTCTTTGCCGGGTAAAGTGCGCCAATAGTCTTTTACTAAAACATTAAAACTTCTAAATGTCTCAAAATCAACTTGAGGTAATACTTCTGTAAGCGTAGTATGTGTTTGATAAAACTCTTTTACGTATATATATAACCTTGCTTCAGGGCTATACGAAGATACGTAGTTTATTATATAATTAAGCAAATCAGCATAATAATTTTCATAAGGCAGCGATAATACAACATCAGCCCAAAAATTCAAATTGTCACGGGTTCTTATTGTTAGCAGCCCATCAATATTGCCAGGTGCGCTTTCAAATATAAATTTTTTAATTTTTATATTTTTTGTGGAATTAACGGCTTTTTCCATTAAATTGAGCTTATAATCAGACTCGCAGTATTTAATAGACGGTCTTACGTGCGGAAATAGACACTGACACTCAAATTCCATCAATGCTTTTGCATCTGCTGGCTTTGCTTCTCTTATATAGTCACAATTTAATAGTTTATTATCTTTTGGTAAGACTTTATGTTTCCACACATTTATTTTTGTGCAATTCCTAAATCCGCAAGCATCTACAAATAAATTAATTGCATCTGTATGACCCTCATCTATTGTTGAGATAAACGTCCCTACGCCATTTGCCCCGTACTTATTTACGACAAAGTCTATCAGTTGCTTACCTACATCGTGGGCATTTGCGTGTAATATTAAACGGTTAATTTTCCAACGAGATTTAGACTTGCTATCTGGGATTAGGCCAATTAAGCCCAATAGTTCACCATCTTGAACTGCTACATAGTTCTCTTGCAGAAACTTTAAGCTTAGTGGCAGAAGATTGTGTAGTAGCTTAAGCGGAAAAATGCCAACATTTTCTTCAAACGCTATATTTGAAGTAATACCTGGGTTTATGTATTCAATCATTTTTTTAATTTTTTTGAGATCCGAAAGTATTAAATTTCTAATCTTTAACATAAAAACCCCGGGCAATTTCAAATCAGAGGCTAGCTTGCTTAGTTAGCCTCTAAATAATCTACAAATTGTTTTATCTATAGTATATTATATTTTATAACTTAATACTATACCGTATCTAAAGGGTTATGGAACTACTCATAAATAAAATTTTAGAGTTGGCATAATCAAGCTTACTTAATTTCTACAATAAACTCAATTTCCACACTTGCATCTAATGGTAAGTCGCTAACACCAACAGCAGAGCGAGTATGCTTGCCTACTTCTTCAAATATCTCAACTAACAAATCTGATGAGCCGTTAATAACCTTTGGTTGTAAGGTAAAACCACTCTCGCTATTAACAAAGCCGGTTAGTTTAACAAACTTTTTTATATTATCCAGTCCTATCTCTTTATCTAGGATACTTAGGGCATTTAGTGTACAAAGTTTTGCAGCTTCGTAGCCTATTTTTTCATAGTTTTGATTATTAACCTTGCCTGTGTACTTAAGACTGCCATTTAGCATTGGAAGTGAGCCTGATGTATAAACAATATTACCGACTTGAGTAACTGAAATATATGATGCTACTGGTACTGGTGCTTCCGGCAGTGCGTAGCCTAACTTGCTTAATTTATCTTTTATTGTGCTCATTTTAACGTCCTTTCGTTAATAGCCTATACGATCTTTCTTATTAAAGAGGTTACTTAAAAAGCACCTTTTAATCAATATGCCAAGGATATATTTATATTATAAAAACCTGTTTTACTAGAGTTCAAACAGGTTTTCACTAAATATTAATATTAAAATAAATTTTTATTTTGTATTTGGGTCTCTATAAGCTTTAACAGAAGCTACAAAAGAGTTAGCAATAGTGGCTACAGCACCAACTCCAGTGGCTAAAGCAGCTACAGCCTTATCACCTTTTTTATATGCATAAGCTGCTACCCCAGCACCCAGACCTGGTAAAGCAACACCAGCAGTCATATGAGCTGCACCTTGAGCTTTTTTACCATTCATAAGTTGTCCAAGACCTGGTACAAAAAATGAAGCCACTGCAGGACCACCATTTTTACCAGATGTTTTAGCTTCTTCTTTTTTGCCTGTAAATTTAACAGTCTTGTTTTGTTGCTTGTTTTGTAGTTGAGCAGTTCTATTGAATGAACCTACTTGCATCTTCGCTTCTCCTATTTTTTTCAATTTAATTTTACAATTTCAATTCAATAATATATAAAACCACATTCAATATTAATACTAACACGTAGAAATATTTACATTTATTTAAAGTAGTATTTAAAATGTTAAAAAATATTAAACGTACCGACTGATACTTAATACATCTATTTTATAAAATTATACAATCTTAAATATAATATAAATATATTTTACTGACAAATTTTAGAATTTATTTAAAAATAAAAAATTAAATCATAGCAATTTTGCACAAAGAATTGTTTTTATAATATTGGAGATAAGTAAAGAAGCAAAATAAAAGGATTAAAATAAAATATACTATACAGTGTATTCAGACTTGAATGGAGACTAAAGCGTTCTAGCAAAAGGCAGTAGCCACAAGAGTTATAACCAAGTTGAATAATACGGAGACAATAAAAAGTTTTTTATATATTAAATTTCAGATTACTCTTTTCTAAGTATAGTCTATTGAAGCTAATGCAATTAAATAATCTGAAAAATATTTTAGAGTGAGTTATATTCGCCTAAGAATATAAGTTCTGCGAATAGTAAAAAAAATATTTTATGCATATATACCCTTACATCCTTATACCTTATACCTTTTATACCCTTATATTTTATACAGCTGTTGCAGTTTAAGAAAAACTGCATTTTTTATTTAACTTAAAAAGGATGCTATCCGAGAGTAGGAAAAGCATCCATTACAAAGTTTGCTTCTTTTAGCCTGAAAGAAAGCCAAAAAAAATATTCAATTATGCGTAAGTCAATAATTTAAAAATAGGCAATGGGTAGTCTTTTGATTGAAAAATAGGCACACTTATCCTGGGTGATAGTCATCACCTTTTTTAGGTCATCGCTACAAGCTTTGATACAGCTTAAGTCTAGCTGAGTCAACAGAGTTTGATAGAGAACAACCATTGACCCCAGGGGGGTAATGTGCTGGTTTAAAGGTGAAATTAAATTTTGCGTGGCTAGCGCATCCTTTAATCTCTTGGGAGATAATAAATATGAGCTTTTTATCGCTTGATTTATTAATTTGTTATTAGAATTTATTCTGTTTGATACAGAGTTTTTGTTTTTATTAATAAATTTTGATTCTGCTAAGATTTTAGCAGTACTGTTATTATTTTGTTTTAATACTTTTTTATTTATAAATTCTTTTAAATTATATAAATTAAAAGAAAAATAATTATAAGCACTTTTAAAGCAGGAAAAAGAAGACTTTTTCCTAAAATCCAAATGATACAGAGCAATAGTTGGACATAGGAATATTATTATATTCCATAAAACAAATAATAGAGTTTTAACGCATTGTGATATTTTCATAACCAATACTCTTATTAATCACTTACTATTTATCTATTTAATATATATTTTAGCATGTTTTTAAATTTATTTCAGGCTATATTCAAATTTGTTACAAAACTTGATGCAATAATTTAAATTCTAAGATAATGATAACAAACACAATAGCAGGACTTAATGCTGTAAAACAAAGAGTGGTACTGCAACAAAATAATAAAAGAAAAAGAATACGCTGTTGAACATGACTTGCCGGTGTTAAACGTGACTGTCTAATAAGCTTATTTTTTAAATTTTTTTGCCCATATGCCAAGTTTTTTACGTTTAGCGTATTTTTGGGCTGCCTTTAGCTTATTGGCATGTATTTGTTTTTTTAAAGCAAAACTGCCGTATTAAAATTGATAAAATAAATTATTATCAGAAAAGGGAAATTTGAAAATTTTTTGATGATTTGTACGAAAATTAAAGTTGTATGTTTTGTCAGCAAAGTTAAATATGCATAAAACAGAATTTTTTAATTTATTATTTAATTCTATTTTACCCTGCTCAAAATTACAAATAATCATGCGGTATTTTACCTTTATTAGTAAATTAATTTAATAATAATATATTTTTCATAATATTTAGACACTACCAACTGACTAAATCTAATAGTACTAAAAAAATACCTTTTTATATTATTGACTAATGCTTTCTTGGTATTTAATCTCAAAATATAATTTAAAAATTACTTGGTGAGACTTAATATTTTTTAAGTTGTAAAAAATCAAGAAAAAGCCCTTGTGGCAGCATTATTACTTATGAACAATGAAATTAAAAAAATAAGTTTAGGGGCTAAAAAGGCAGTATAACAAAGACTAATGAGGATTTAAATATATGGCGAAAATAGCTGTAGCAGGAGCAGGAAGTGCTCAATCTAATGGTGTAATCAATTGTTTGCTTAAAGATTCAAATGATATAATAATAGGTCTTGGCTGCGATATGTACGAGTTATCGCTTTGTAATGCGCATAAAAAATATCTTGTACCTCATTCTACAGCGTCGGACTATAAAGAAAAGCTCTTAAGTATTTTAAACGAAGAAAAGCCTGATATGCTACACTTTCAGCATGATTTAGAATTATCTATTGCACTAAAGTTTCAAAAGGAAATAGAAGCAGCAGGCGTTAAAATGCTTGTTCCTGACTATGAAACTATTGATACCTGTGTTTATAAATATAAGACCTGGCAAAAGTTTAAAGCAGCAGGAATAACAGTTCCCGAGAACATTGTTATAAATAATGAAGATGATCTAAAACGTTCCTTTAAAGAATTAGGCGATGAAGATGGAAAAATATGGCTAAGATCAATGTCTATAGGTGGCGGCGGAAAAGGATCATTGCCTACGAATGATTTTGATGCAGCCAGTGAATGGATATCCAAAAGAAATGGCTGGGGCGATTTTGTAGCTGCAGAAATGCTTACGGCTAAATCTGTAACGTGGCTTTCTATATGGAAGAATGGAGAGCTTGTAGTCGCCCAAACTCGTAAAAGAAACTCTTGGACTCATAGTGCGTTAAGTCCTTCTGGAGTTACAGGGGTAACTAAAGTAGGGGAAACTTACTCTTCTGCTATGGTTGATGAAATTGCCATAAAGGCTGTAAAGGCTGTTACTAATACTCCAAATGGTATTTTTGGGGTGGATATGACTTATGACAAAAATGGCATACCAAATCCTACAGAAATAAATATTGCAAGATTTTTCACTACAGTTCAGTTTTTTGCTGAAGCTGGTTTAAATATGCCAAAAATCTTAAGAGATATTACGCTTAACAGTCAGTCTGTAATATCTAAAAATATTATAAATCCTTTGCCAGATGGCCTTTTATGGTTAAGAGCAATGGACAGTGCTCCAAAGTTAACAACTATGCAACAAATTAAGGACGATCTTAATATCGTGAATACTCAATCAGCAACAATAGGTCAGGCTTAATGCCTAAGTACACTAAAGAAAGTTTATAAATGTGTAAAAACATATTTTTTGATCTCGACGGCACGCTAACAGATCCAAGAAAAAGGCTACATAGCCTTTTTCAGGAGCTAACACCAGAGTCAGAGTTTTCTTTTGATGAATATTGGAAACTTAAAAGACAAAGAACAAATCAAAGGACAATTCTGACTAATTGGTTTAACTATCCAGATGATAAAATTCATAAATTTAAAAGAATTTGGATGGAAAAAGTAGAAGAACCTCATCGGCTAAAGCAAGACGTGCTTTTTGAGTATACTGAACATGTGTTGGCAAGCTTATCAAAAAAGTATGGCCTTTATTTAGTTACAGCGAGGCAATTTGAAGATAGGACTCATTCACAACTTGAAGACTATAAAATAAAGGGCTTTTTTAAGAAAATATTAGTCACAAAGCAGAAAAGTACAAAAGCAGAATTAATTAAAAATAGTTTTTCGGTTTCTCCTGGCGATGTTTTTATTGGTGATACAGGAGAAGATGTCTTGGCAGGAAAAGAATTGGGGCTAAAAACCATTGCTGTATATTCAGGTTGCTTAAGCAAAGGGATACTAAAAGAATATAACCCTGACATTATTGCTAAAGATGTAGGGGAGTTTTATAAAAATAGCTCGCTATAAAGTCGCTTTTTCATTAATAATCTTTACTCAGGTTTCAATTTAATTTATTTTGCCACTAGGTTTGGTATAAATTTATTTATTTGATAGAATATACTGGAAAGAGTAAGAGGGTAGGAGATTACAATGAAACTTCTTTTTATGCATAGGAATTTTCCGGCACAGTTTAGACATTTGCTTAAGCATTATGCAAGTGACCCTAATAACGAGGTTGTTTATTTAACAGCAAGAGAAGAAGGGCAGATGGAAGGCGTACAAAAAGCTGTCTATAAACTGAGCAGGGATCCAAATCCGAATATTCATCAATATTTAAAGTTTTATGAAGAATCAATTTTGCATGGTCAAGCTGCAGCAAGCGTAGCACTAAGGCTACGTAAGCAAGGCTTTATTCCTGATGTAATATATGGCCATACTTGGGGGCCTACTCTATTTATGAAAGAAGTATTTCCAGAATCTCCTTTATTATGTTATTTTGAATGGTTTTATAATTCAGAAAACTCTGATGTGGACTTTCCAAAAGGTAAACAGTTAACTGTTGATACCAAATCTAGGCTGAGAATTAAGAATTCTCATTTGTTAGTTGATTTATATACTTGTGATAAGGGTATTTCGCCAACTTTCTGGCAATTAAAACAGTTTCCTAAGGAGTTTCAAAAGAAAATATCTGTAATACACGATGGCGTAGACGTTGAGTATTATACAGCTGATCCTGACGATAAGTTGGTTATTCCAGAGTTAAATCTTGATTTATCTGATAAAAAAGAGATTGTAACCTATGTTGGTAGGGGGATGGAAGAATATAGAGGTTTTCCTGAATTTATGAAGTCTATTGAAATAATTCAGAAACGCCGCCCTGAAGCGCATGTAGTAATAGTTGGACAGGATAGAGTTTGTTATGGAAGAAAACTGCCTGAAGGTCAGTCTTTTAAGCAGAAAATGCTTGAAGAAGTCGATTTGGATATGTCTAGGGTACACTTTACAGGACTGCTTGGACCTGAGTATTACAGAAAGGTATTAAGAAATTCTTCAGCACATATTTATTTAACTTATCCTTTTGTCCTTTCTTGGTCATTAATGGAGTCACTCGCCGCAGAATGTTTGGTAATAGCCTCTGACACCCAACCTGTTAAAGAAGTTATTCAAGATGGTCATACTGGCTTGTTAGTCGATTTTTATTCTCCTGAACAAATAGCGGACAGGGTTGATGAAGTTTTTGCAAATCCTGAAAAAATAAACATGATTAGGAAAAGAGCAAGGGAAAAAATAGTTAAAAATTATGCATTAAAAGACTTGTTACCAAGGCATGTTGCTATAATAGATGAGTTAGCCAAAAAGAAAAATAATAAAAAATAGATATCAAAAAATCCCGGCTTAAAGAATAGCTGGGATTTTTTATATTAAAAAGAAATGTTTTGTTTTTTTGGGGTAATTAATATATTTTTTTAATAAATTTAGGTATAATTTTAAATATGGTATACATAAAAAAGAAGCATTATTAAAGTGAAAGGGAGCATTATGAGCCTAAGGTCTAAGATAATTTATTTGTTTGTAATATTGTCTGTTGTAGTTATCTCTATGTTTTTTGGAACTTGTTTTGTTGTTAATAATCAGAAAAATGATGGCATGGTCATTAATTTATCTGGAAGGCAAAGAATGCTTTCTCAGAAAATGACAAAAGAAGTATTAAATTATTACTTACTAAAAAAAGAAGGAGATCCTTCTGCAAAAGAAGTAAAAGAGTCATTGACTTCAACGATGAAAGTCTTTGATATAACATTAAAAAGCCTTAAGGACTCAGGTGAAGCTCCCATCTCTACTAATCTTAAAAAAACTGAATACAGGCAATTGCCAAAAGCAAAAGGTGAAAGTTATACACAACTTGCTAAAGTCCAAGAGCTATGGACTGAATTTTCTAGTAAAACGGACTTAATTCTTCAAGGAAAAGATGCTGATTCAAATTTGAAATGGGTATTAGATAATAATCAGAATCTTTTAAGTGAAATGAACGCAGCTGTAAAATTACTGCAGGAAGAATCAGAGCAAAAGGTCAGCAGTTTACTTATATTTCAATTCTTCTCAGTTATTTTACTTGTATCGCTTACTGTTTTAGCATTCTTGTTTATTTCAAGAAAAGTAATCAATCCTATCGAAGTAATGACAAATAGTATAGCCAAAGATTCCAATGGAAATATTCAGGTGAAGGAAATCAATATAGAATCAAAGGATGAGATAGGGGTACTTGGAAAAACTTTAAATATTCTATCAAGCCAAGTTAAGAGTTTTATACAGAGTGTCATTGCTTCTATTGAAAATATTAATTCAAATTCAAACTTGGTTAGCACTGCAACTTTTCAAGCAACCGAGGGTATTCAGCAAATATGTGAAACCACTAACCAAATGGCAGCAGGAGCTCAAGACCAGGCAGATAGTGTACAAAATTGTTTAAGCGAAGTAAATGATATTACATCTGAGCTTCATAGGGTTTCTAAAAATGCAGACAAAACTGTACAGTTAGCTGATTCGGCAAAATCAAATGCCGGCTATGGTAAAGAACAGTCTAATGAAGCTGTTGAAACAATTAATCAGGTAAAAACAATAACAGAAGAAACAGCTCAGAGAATTAATAATCTTGGTAATTTAAGCTCAGAAATAGGTATGATTGTTGAACTTATAAAGAATATTGCCGCTCAAACTAATTTATTGGCACTTAACGCAGCAATAGAAGCAGCAAGAGCAGGTGAGCATGGCAAAGGCTTTGCGATTGTAGCAGAAGAAGTAAAAAAATTGGCAGGTGAGTCAGCTGATGCAACAGATAAAATTACTGAAATGATTGGAGAGATACAAGTCCAAACCGAGAGCGCGATAAGTTCAATGTCTGCTAACTTAGGGGCAGTGGATAAGGGTGTTTTGATGGTGCAAAATGTAGAAAAAGCCCTTGATGAAATAGTAAAAGCAATCGATAACGTAGATATAAATATTGAAGAAGTATCAGGATATATTCAAACTTCTGTAGAAAAATCAGATAATCTCACCCAGACAATGGTTAATATATCAGCAATAATACAGGAGTATGCAGCTAGTACACAAGAACTATCAGCATCTACTGAAGAGCAGACCGCTAGCTTTGAAGAAATAAGTGCTTCCATACAAATATTGGCTGATGTTGCTGAGAAACTAAGAGAGCAAGTTGCTAAATTTAATTTTTAACATTAATTGAACACAAATATTTTACAAATAAAAGAATCCCGTCTCTTCTGATTGAACCTTAACAAAAGAGATGGGATTTATTTTATATCTATGACGTTTTAGGACAGTTTTAGTTCCCCAAAATATGCATAAATTTAAAATATTTATCTATCTTACTTATCTTATTTATAAGCCTTGGCCCATATATATAGCTTGTTAGGACTTACAACCAGTTCAATATTTTTAAATCCTGCTTGCAATAAAAACGTCTTTAGCCTGCTTGGGGTAAACGCGGTTTTATGTGCCATTGATTCAAATCCATTTTGTAAAGAAGGGCCATGCCCAAACAAAATATCAAGGGTCGTAATCGGTCCGGCTGGAGACTCGTAAACAGTGCCATCTAAGTCTCCCTTTGTTATGTATTCTCCTAATATTTGTACATTGGGTAATGTAATAAGCAGAAATCCACCTTCCTTTATTACCCTATAAAATTCTTTTAATGCTGTCGGGACTTGATAATCATAAACGTGCTCCAAATTATGAGAAGAAAATATCGCATCAAAAGAATTTTCTGCAACAACATGCATATCTAGCATATTTCCAACAATATCAGGATTTACAGACTCTTCAATATCAAATCTTACTTCTTGCCATTCTTCGCCTTTAAAAGTGCTATGCAATTTTTCTGGATTATATTGACCACAGCCTACGTGCAATACATATTTTTTTGTTAAAGTATTTTGTTCCATAATTTTACTCTCTATTCTCCTACCCGGCTATTATATATATATTAATTTATGCTGGCTTTTTTTTGATCATCAAGAAGCTGTAAAACCCAGAAAAAATTATATTAATTCAAATATACTTTTTCAGGTTATTCAACTTTAAAAAATAACTGAGAACTAGAATAATAATTTAATCTTACTATTATTAAATATATAAAAAATTTTTATATATTTAAGCCTTACAGCGTTTTCTAAAAATAGGTAAAAAAAAAACCTCCAAGGGGGGATAGAGGTTTAAGTCCAAAATAGAGAGTTAGAGGTCATTTATTCAACATCAATTATTATAATCTAAAACCTATTTAAAATTCAAGTTTTGAATGTGAATTTTACACTTATTTACATAAAGTTTAAATAAAAGCTAAAACTTAATTAGTTCAGCTATTTTACGCTTTATTTTGTAGTGTTAAATATAATAATTTTTGAAAATTTAATAAATATACATATTTTGAAGTATTTTTTAATAAGATTAAAAAATCAAATCTAAATTATGTTTGTCCTCATTATTTTTTTGATCTTCTTTTCTTTTATACCCAGAAGAATTCGAGCCTTTTCCATCTTTATCTAATTTATTTGTATTATATAGCTCAACAGGTCCATTGTAAGAAAAAACAGCTTTTGCATCAGGCAAAGCCTCGCCTGCAAAGGGCAAATAAATTTTACCATCCATTTTTTTAGGCACCGCATCGGTGAGCATTTGAGTTTTATGAGACTGTAAAGCTTTTACTGTTTCTAAAACTTTCTCCTGAGCTGCAACTTTAGTTTGCAATTGAGCAGCATTTGCGTTTAAGGCTGCAATTGCAGAGCGTGCATTGTCAGACACATTAATACCAAAGCCTGATTTCGCTGTTGCAATTTGCCTTGCCAAGTTGCCGTCTAATTGGGAATCTAATCCAAAAACTTTTACCCTGTCTGCTTGTTGGCTTGTTTGTCCAAAATCCAACTTTTTAAAAATACTTTCTTGAAGAGCCTCAAGTTTGGCAGGAGCGGTTTTTTCTATTTCCAAATTAACATTAGCCAATTCATTGCCAGAGACAAACTGTTTTGGTTCGGCAAAAATATTTTTAGTTTGATTATTATTAATTAACCCAAAAGGATTCAAAGCCAAATTCATCCGCAAAATCCCATATTAATTACAAATTATCTATCGTAACTAACCGGATGCAACTTTAGTATTATTTTTTGTTTTATTAAATTTAAAGACTTGAAATACCTTTGAATACTAGGGTTAAAAATGATTTATTTCTGTTTAAAGAAACTTAATATATTTACTAATAAAAAGAAAATTAAAATTCCACCTGATATCCCTACCGAGTCAGTAAAAAAATCTAAAATATCAAATGATCTGCCGGGGACAAAATATTGATGTACCTCATCAGAAATTCCAATAATTATTCCAAACAGCAAAGTGTTTTTAGCTGCTATATCAAAATTCTTTTTATTTAAATTAAAGCCATAAGCCAACAACAAGCCTAGCCCGGCATACTCCAATAAATGCAATGTTTTATCAAAAGAGCCTACTTTAATAGGCAGCTCCATACTGGAAATATACCAGATTAAACCACTATATAGCCCGGCTGGTATAAACCTTAAGTAAGATTTTATTTTTGTATTTACATTCAAGGCGATATCCTTTTATTTATTGTAGGCAAATAAGAATTTTTTATTATTTATTTAAATACATTATTTTACAAAAACGAATAAAAATAAATCTACAACTCGGCAGATCTGCTTTGTATTAATTCTAGGGTCTAGTAGAAATTAAAACTACACCGTCACATTCAAAATTGGCAAGTCATGCTCAGCAGCGTATTCTTTTAATCCTTGCGGCATGTTGTTTAATTTTTTTTCTAAGTTGCCTACATTATATCCATCAACATATTCGCATTTATTATCTTTGGCAAATATAGCCATAGGCTTAGCTGCATAAGTTATAAGCTCATTATGTTCAGACAAATTAAGAAATTCCGCTAAAGTATCCTTTATTGAATTATAAGCGCCATGTAGCTTAGAGTTAGGATCATTACTGCTAGCCTCCACTTCTTGCAAGTCCTGCTTTTGAGATAGTTCTTTGTATAAACCTCTGTATTTTGTTTCATCAATCTTAAGTTTTAACTTTAATCTGTCAGAAAACTCTGTTCTCTTCTTATCATAGTTATTTCCTGGAGTAGCAAATAAGTAAGATTTAAATGCGTTAGTATCTTTTTTATAACCTGAGTCCATATTAGACTTTGATATAGCTGCAATATTAGAAGGATCAAGCTCTAAAACAAAGCCGTATTTTTTATTGTTAAAAGTGTTAAATTTATTATTTGTAACAAGTGAAGTGCTTAAGACCCCCTCACTACCTTCGTCTTCAAGATGACTAAACATTTCAGCTTTTCTTTTAGTAAAATTATATGGCTCTATAGCATGGATAACTCCGTAAAAGTCTTCAGGCTCCTTAGGCTTAATATCAATAATTTTTAATTTGCCATTTACACCATTTAAATTCTTTGTATAAGTTGTTTTTTCTGACAAGCGTGTTCGGGGCAACCATACACCTGTAGATTGTATTTTATCAACAAGAGGTTGAACTTTATTAATATTATCTTTTAAATTCTCTTCAAGTGTTTTACTGGTGCTAGGCTCAGTGCTATTTTGAACATTATCATTTACCGACTTTAGATCAGCTTCTGCAAAAATTTTAGCTATTTCAAAATCACCAGGCTTTCTAAATTCAAAAGCTATATCTTCAGCAGTTTTTTGACCATTTGACAACTCTTCTGACCAGTGACGATTTTTGATTAAACCAACAACTCTTTCGTGCTCAAAGGGACTAAGCTTCAGTTTTTTCATTATGGAATAAGCATCGATAGGAGAATCTACATGAGCTAAAATGGCCAGCTTGCCTATTTTTTTATCATTATCAGTAAGTTTGCAATAGTCAGAATTTGTAGTAAAATTCTTAAGAACTTTTAACTGATGCATATTAAGAGCACATTCTTGTGTACTATTTTGAGAGTTGCCTGCCGGCATAAAAAAAACAGACAAGTAATTAGTTATATAACCAAAAGTACTATATTCTTGTTTATTATGCTGAGATTTGCCTATTGGCGTTAAAAGTTCAGGTAAAGCTTTAACTATATTATTCAAGTCTGCTTCTAAACTTTTATACTCATCAGACAATGTGATTTTGTTGTTAACAGTAAACTTTTTTATTACATTTTCTATAGCCTTCTTTTGCTCTTCAGGAATACCTGGCTCTTTAACACTTTCATCTTGTGTATCCAAAACCACAGGATAACCTGTTAATTTTTTATCATCATCAAGGTTAAAATTGTAATAATTAAAAACTTCTCTTTTTTGTTTTAAAGTTAAGCCCTGTAAGTTATCGGACAAATCGCTAACAAAACTTTGCGTTGGATAGTCTAATTTCATTTTCTCAAAATCAAAGTTAATAAGACTTTTATCAATATTATTAACAGAGTCAAAAAAGTTTTTTCTAACTTGATCAGAAAGAGGATTAACTTTGACAGAATTTTTTAAGCTTTTTATAACTTTACGTAAAAGTACTGCAGGATCAGTTTCAATGATTTCATTTACAAGCTCATTTTCAAGTCCCAGTTCTTTTAGTCCTTTTACTGTTTGTTGAAAATAATCACCATTTGTAGAAAGAGGACACAATAAAGATTTTTTTTCTTCTCTAGTAAGTCCTTCACCGTCACTTTGTATTAAAAAGCTTATATCAGTATCCTGAAAGGAAAATATTTCAAATAATTCATATATATTTTTATCAGAAAGCATATAATCTTGATCATCAATACTTTTTAAGGCAATAAGTCTATCTAAGATTTTTTCATTTTTGGGCTTCCAACATTTAAGTATATCAATTATAGTATTGCCGGAAAATCTGTTATGTTCATCATCAATAGCTTTTAAGGCAATAAGTCTATCTAAGACTTTTTCATTTTTGGGCTTCCAACATTTAAGTATATCGCTTATATTACTACCAGAAAATAAGTTGTGTTTACCATCAATAGTTTTTAAACTAATAAATCTATCCAGAAGGCCTTCTTTTTCAGGCTTCCAATTTTTAAACATATCGCTTATATCATTACCAGAAAATATATAATCCTGATTATCAATAGTTTTTAAGCCAATAAGTTTATCTAGAAGCTCTTCTTTTTCGGATTTCCAATTTTTATGTATAACAATTATATCATCACCAGAAAACCTGTTATGCTTACCATCAGTTGTTTTAGCATCAAAAAGTTTATCTAAAAGTTCTTTAATTTTAGGCTTCTGATCTCTACCTTTAAGTATAAGTGTTATGCGGTAACCATATTCATCTATATCTATATTGTTCTGATCAACCACTGTAGTATCAAGAAGGATTTTAAGAAATTTTTCATCTCCCGACTTACAAAGTCGAAGTATACTTTTTATTTCATAATTTTTAATTTTATTTTGTCCATCAAAAGTTTTAGCATCAAGAAGGACTTTAAGAATTTTTTCTTCTTCTGGATAACAGAATTTAAGTAAATCTGTTATCTCACATTCAGTTAAAGATTTAGCACCATCAAGAAGGTCTTTAAGAATTTTTTCTTTTTGGGGCTTATAATCATTAAGTATACTTGTTATACTATGTTTATTAAATTTATTTTTTCCGTCAAAAGTTTTAGCATCAAGAAGGTATTTAAGAATTTTTTCATTTTCTGGCTTGCAGTGTTTAAGTATATCTGCTATCTCATAGCCAGTAAATCTATTTTTTTCATCAAAGGTTTTAGCATCAAGAAGGTCTTTAAGAATTTTTTCTTTTTCTGGCTTACAATATTTGAGGATACCTACTATATCATAGCCATCAAATCTATTTTTTCCATCAAAAGTATTAGCATCAATAAGGTATTTAAGGATTTTTTCATTTTCTGGCCTACAATATTTGAGGATATCTAATATATCATAGCCCTTAAATCTATTTTTTCCGTCAAAAGTATTAGCATCAGTAAGGTGTTTAAGGATTTTTTCATTTTCTGGCTTGCAGTCTTTAAGTATATCAGCTATATCAAATCCATCAAATCTATTTTTTTCATCAAAGGTTTTAGCATCAAGAAGGTCTTTAAGCGTTTTTTCATTTTCTGGCTTACAGGATTGAAGTATATTTGCTATCTCAGCTTCATTAAATCTTTTTTCTCTACTAAAAGTTGATTTTTTAATAGTTAATTTTTTAAGTTCTTTATGCAGCTTTAACTTAAATTGTTCTTCTCTACCTGTAAAGGCAAAATTTCTACCCCTAAAACTAAGAGCTTGATCAGTGTGATTTTGTTTAGCCTGTCTTTGTATTGCTCTTTGTTTAAAAGAATTAGCTCCTGATATTGTGCTTGTTCTCATTGTTATTCTTTCTCTTCTCTTACTACCTTAAAAGCAATGAATTTAAATAATTTCATCAAGTTTTGTAACAAATTTGAATGCAGCCTGAAATGAGGCGAATTCTGATTTAAATTGCTTTCCCAAGCCTCAATATTGCATTTTTAGACTGCTTGTCTTTAGGGTTAAGCTTTATGCACTTGGCATAATACTTTTTCGCAAGGTTTCTTTCATTCAATTTTTCTAAAATATGAGCAATATTATAATACGCATCTATACTCAAAGGGTTTAACTTTACAGAGCGATAAAATGATTCCAATGAATTATAGTACATCGCCTTTTTATAATAAATACTACCAAGATTAAAATGCGCCAACATAAACCCAGGGCTAATCTCAATTAATTGCTTTAACACTTCCTTTGATTTATCCAGCTTATTGTCTTTTCTTAAACAAACCGCATAGCTAAACAAAAGCTCTATCCGGTTAGGCTTTTTACTAAGAGCCTTTTTATAAGCTTTTGATGCAAATTGATACCGACTGATTTTTTCAAAATTCCCGGCAATTTCCGCCAAATTCCAAACATTATTAGCAGAATACGCCATAGCCCTTTCAAGATTTTTTTCAGCCTTATATACATCCCCCCGTTCAATAAAAACACGTGCATCATCAATAAGAGCTTTATAATCATTTTGAGCCTCTTCCTCAGTCTGTACGCTGCCGCTTGTAAGGTTTACGAAAGACTTATTTTTATTTCTCAATTTTGCAAGGCTAATATTATGAACTCTTTTTTTCCTGTTTTTAGAACTTGCATCAGTATTTTTTTGAACCGATCCTTTTATAACCCTAGTATATTTTTCTTTGTTAAAAGTTAATAACTCCGAAGGCACATTATTATTTAATGCATTATATGAATCCTTATTAAACAAAAAACCCAACTGAATGTCATTATCGTTATTTTTAGCTAAAATAGTTGCCTCAGGGGCGCTACTAAACCTCTTTAGGTTTGTTACCCTAATCTTAAATTTTTTAGTAGCATGTTTACTAGCTGGTTGATCAATATTGCCACTTCCAAAAGAATAATTCATCGAAATAGCATATAGTCCAACCAGGCTAACCAAGTATAATAAATTTTTCGCTGGTGTAAAATTCATTTTTCCTAATTTAAACTTTAAATAATTTATAAAAAGTTAAGTTATTACATTATTTTAATGTATTTTTGAGGTTTAGTTTAATTATACAATTATATAAGCGCCTAAGATTCCTTCAAAAAAATTAGAAATTAAATAAAAAAAAGCACTTGCTAAATTTGGAGAAATAAATATAATAGAAATTGTGAATATCTTAGATTTATGGAAGGAGTTCAGAGGATGAATAAGGAAGAATTGGTACAAGAAGTTGCTAAAAAGGCAAAAGTTACACAAAAAGAAGTTGCTGAAATTTTAACAACATTCATCGATGTTGTAGAAAGAACTGTAGCTAAGGGAAAAAAAGTAACTTTAGTTGGATTTGGTACATTTGAGCCACGTAAAAGAGCTGAAAGAACAGGTAGAAATCCTCAAACTGGTAAAGAAATTACTATACCGGCAAAAACAGTACCTACATTTACAGCTGGTAAAAAATTCAAAGAAATGGTTAATAAAAAATAAGAATGAATTTTTATTTTTTATTTGTAAAAGTTTTGGTAAAAGACTGTCACTTGGCAGTCTTTTATTAATGCTTAATTTTTTATTTCCTTTACTTCTTTGTTAGGATTGCATTTTGAAAAAATAGCGTTTAAAATGTACTGTAGATAATAAAATTGGGAAAGAGTAAATAATTTTTTAAAAAAGAATATATAATATTTCTTAATATTTTCCCAAAACTTGTTTAAAAAACAAAAATTATGGGAATAAAATCTATAGTATCCTAATAATAAAAAGAGTCATTTGTTTACAAGGAAGTATTAAAGGATTTAAGGAGTGACTTTATGTCAATAAGCATGAGTGGTGTGGGTTCAGGATTGCCCGTAAACGACTGGATAAATGCATTGGTTCAGGCTGATTCAATTCCTTTAAATAATTATGAAGTAGAAAAAGGCGAATTAAAAACAGCACAAACAACTCTTAAAACAGTAAACGCAAAAGTTACATCTTTAAGATCAGCTGTAGAAAAAATAACAGATGCAAATCTATCACCAGCATTTGACTTATTTGACAAAAGAAGTGTTTCCAGCTCAGATAAAACATCTGTAGCTGCCCTTGTAAATACAAAAGCAGTATCACAAAATATAACCGTAAAAGTTGAAAACCTTGCAACATCAACCAAAGCAGAAAGCTTAACAAGTATTGCAAAAAATGCTGAAGGTTCAGAAAAAATTACATCTCTAGGCAACGGCCAAGGGACAACAGGCACATTTAGCATTTATGTAGATGGTGAAAAACAAGAATTTGAAATAGAAGAAGACGACACTATAGATGATGTTATAGGCAAAATAAATGAAAAAACAACCGATACAGGTGTAAGCGCAGAATTAACCGAAGGCAAGATAAAACTATCATCTGCAAACTCATCAAACTTTGTACTTGGATCAAGTAGCGATTCAAGCAATTTTCTTAATATAACACACCTTGCAACCGCAAAAATAGCTGATGATGATTCTTTCTCAAGTGAATACAATATAAGCAGCATGGACACCTCTGGTAAGGTCTTAAGTACCGCAAACTTAGCTGATGGTATTACAGCAGGCAATTTTACAATTGGCAATGCTACTTTTGAAATTAACGAAAACACTGACCTCTCTGACCTCATCGGAGCAATTAATAGCAATGAAGATGCCGGAGTAATCGCATCTCTTGATTTATTAAATAATAAGTTAAACCTAGTTGCAAAAGATGCTGGACAAGTTGCTATAAACCTTCAAGACGGTGATAACGATGACGACACCGATGATAGTAACTTCTTAACTAAAATGGGATTAATAACAGAAGAAGGTGACAGCTTATCCTCACAAACATTAGGGACAAATGCAAAATTCTATCTTAATGAGTCAAATAACCCTATAGAAGCTACATCCAATATTGTAACCGGAGATGTTACAGGCTTAAACGGCGTAACACTAAAGTTAAAAGCCGTTACTGCCGAAGATGAAGACCCAATTGAAATAAAAATAGAACAAGATACAGATGCGTTGACTACTGCAATGACAAGCCTAATAACTAAGGTTAATGATGTAGTTGCAGAAATAGATAGCACTACAGCATTTGAAGGCGACTTAAGTGGAGAGTACTCGCTAAAGTCATTTAGAAACACATTGAAAATGACTATGTCTAATAGGGTAGATTCTCTTGAGGAATATACCACTACTGCCCAAATAGGCATATCGACCGGAGAAGTAGGCCTTAGCAAAAACGCAGATATAACCAAATACAGCCTTGATTCGGAAAAATTTCTCGAAGCACTGGCCGCCAATCCAGATGAAGTAAAAGCACTATTAATAGGTGATAAAGAGAAAGGCATAACAGGTGTATTCCAACAGCTGGAAGACAAAGTAGAAAGTATGTTAGATCCAGTAAACGGTTACTTTGCATCACGCGACAAAACTTACACTACAATGCTAGACGATGTAGATGAGTCTATTACCAAAACAAAAGAGCGCATTGACAATCAACGAAAAATATATGAATTGAAGTTTGCTAGTATGGATAGAACTATTTCTGAAATGCGAAGCCAAAGTGCATTCTCTACAATGTATGGCATATAAAGATTAGACAATAAAATTTCTATTTACTAGATAGAAAAAACGACCCAAAAGGTCGTTTTTTCTAATTATCTATGTTTTTATTTTAGTTTAATTTACTATTTTGTTGCTACTTTTTTATTTACTGCTCCTGGAACATTTTGCCAGTTAGCTGCCATTATTTTCTTAAACGCTTTTAATGCTGTATCTTCTAATTCACCTAATTCATCAGCTTGCATAATAAGTTCTCTTAGAGGCAGTAAAGCTCTTTGATCTCTTAGCACACCTAATGCTGCTGCGGCACCAGCTCTTACTAGTTCATTTTCCTGTTCATCTTTTAAGACATCTATTAATGCTGGGACTGCTTCAGTACCACCAAGTTTACCTAAAGATGTAACAGCGTAAATCCTTACATTAACCCATTCATCTTTTAACATTTTAATAACAGGTTTTACAGCTTTAGTATCACCTAGTTCACCAAGAGCTCTTGTTGCATCACAACGTACGTTAACTTTTTCGTGTTGAGTAGATTCAATTAATGCTTCTACTGCGATTGGTCCGATTTCAATTAAAGCATCTGTTGCTGTAATACAAACTTGACTATTTTCATCACTTAAAGCCTCTACTAATGGCTCTACAACTTCTGTACCACCTAAACGACCTAGAGCTCTTGCTGCTCTTACTCTAACGTCGACATTTCTGTCTTCCCTTAAAGATTCAATTAAGTGAGGAGTTGCTGCTATATCACCAAGCTCTCCTAAAGCTCTTGCTGCATACAATCTAACTGAACCATTTTTATCATGTTTAAGTACGTCTATTAAAGGCTCAACTGCTCTTGAATCACCAAGCTCACCTAAAACACGGGCTGCGTTATAGCGAACTTTTTCAGAATTACTATTTTTTAATTCATATATTAACTCATCAAAAGTTTTTTCGCTTCTTTTTTTTCTGCTACTTAATTTAACGCCCATTTTATTTGTTTCCTCCAACGGTTCCCTTCACGTTACGACATAAATAGCACCTCCCATTTTCATTTACTTTGTTTTTTCTTATCTTACATATTACCCATTATTTTAAAAACAAGTTGTAAGAATTAATTGCTAAATAAAAATGGAATGTTTCTAATTTTTAATATTTATGTAATCTCATACTGATATATCTTTTATATTAAGAGTATAAATAACACTAATTTCATTAATTATAATATTAACATATTTTCAAGGAATTTCACCATTTGTGTTACATTTTTTAATGTCATTTTTTGTTTTTTTTTATAATTTAAAAGACTATAAAATAATAACTTATTTATCAACTCTACAGTCTCTTAACAAAATGATACATTATATAACCGATACAAAAAGTAAACTACCTTTAAACTAATTATATTGCAATGCTACAACCGGTTAAAATAAAAAAGAAAAAACTATTAAATTTAAAAAGCTATTATAAAAAAGAACAAATATTAAATCTGTTTTGTTTTTATATTAATAAGCAATACTATTACACTACAACATCAATGTAGTTTATTATGGCAAATTAACAGTTCTGAAGATTCATTGTACTTTATTAAAATTATTCCAGAGTAAAGAGTTATTAGAGAGTGACAGAAATTAAAAACTAAACCAAAATCCTATTCATAATTGAATAAGGCAATTCTAAATTTTATTAAAGACAAAGAGTAGTGTGATGGTCATCACCTTTCTTATCTTATGTCGTCGCTATAAACTTTTGATATAGCTTAAGTTTAATTGAAAACATCAGAACTCGATAGACCACTATCACTATCAAAAGTAGTATATAGACTTAAATGATAAGTACTAAAAAGATTGTCTAATATAAAGAGGAGCGTCTAGAAATGATTTCTAACCCTACTATTAATTTAATTGGCAACCAGAATATACTAAAGCAGCTATTAATAATTGCCGATTTATCACCTCAACAGAGTTCTATATTTGGCAATGGGGGATGCAATTGTTCAACTAAATCACTTCCGCAAGCTACGCAGAATAAGGGGATCGCAAATCAAGGTTTTGGCGGAAATAATTTAGGTCAATATACTCAACAAAGCCCTCAAGTAATAAATGGAAAAGGCATTAACCTGCAGCAAAACTTCCCTATGCAGGGCGCCCCAAAAGTGTTAGTAGTAAATAATAATGTAAATATATTAAACGGAAGACCTGTAGCCTGTCCACAACCTGGAGGACAACCTCCAGCTACTAATACACCTGCGGGAATTCCTCAACCTAATCAAAAACCAGTAGGCCAACCACAACAAATGTATCCACCACAATATGCTCAAATGGGCAATCAAAGGCGACCAAACGCAGGCTTAGTTGGTGGCCAACCACAACAAATGTACCCACCACAATATGCTCAAATAAATAATCAAATGTCACTCGGTGCAGGCTCAATTGGCGGACAAGCACAACAAATGTACCCATCACCAGGTGTTGCAATGAATAGTCAAATGTCACTCGGTGCAGGATCAGTTGGCGGGCAGCAGCAATCAATGCCTGGAAGAGCAATACCTCAACAAATGCCTCCAGCAGGAATGCTGCCAATGGCTTCACCGATGATGGCCAGACCTGCTATGCAACCACAAATGTATCCGCCAATGCCTACACCAATGGCAGCAGCACCTATGCAACCACAAATGTATCCAACTATGACTTCACCAATGGCAGCAGCGCCTATGCAACCGCAAATGTATCCAACTATGACTTCACCAATGGCAGCAGCACCTATGCAACCGCAAATGTATCCGCCGCCTACACCAATGGCAGCAGCACCTATACAACCACAAATGTATCCAACTATGACTTCACCAATGGCAGCAGCACCTATGCAGCCGCAAATGTATCCAACTATGACTTCACCAATGGCAGCCCCACCTATGCAATCACAAATGGCGCCAGCTATGACAGGAGCACCAATGCTACCTACTCCGGCTGGGACTATTGGCGTTGGGTCAGCAGGTCAATACCCGCCACCGGCAGTATATCAGTCAAATCAATATATACAGTAACCCTATACTAAAAGAAGAGTAATATTAAATTTATCTTTAAATCAGTAAAAAATACTAATAGAATAATCAAGAGAAAATATTATAGTAATAAAATTAAGTAAGTAGACAAAAGTTATCTTATATTAACTCATTAAAAGATAACTTTTTTTTTGCGCTGATTTTAGTTTACATTTTTTAATAAATTTTTTATATAATTTACGCATATATAAAATGAATTAAGTATAAAACAAATAAATAATTATTATGTCAAACTTTATTTTTATTTTATATTTTGAAAAAATTTTTAAATTAAAAAAGGAAATTTTTTTTGTGTTGGAGTGTTCATAATAATGTATAATGTAAAAAATACACTCTCTCTCAATGTAGTAACTCTCTCAATATAGCAAGTTTAAGAGGTTTTTAAAAAACCTCTTTTTTTTATATTAAAATATCTGGTATGATTTATACTATTTAATTACAGAAATTTTATTAATACATGTTCTACACAAATAAATTATTAAATACTATTATTATTTTAATGATTTTTCTATTGTTAATCACTCCAGTTACGTATTTTTTAGCTACAACCTTTAATACGAAATTTTTATATAATTATAAAGATATAATTTGTGTAATATTTCTTATACCAGCTATTTTAAGCTTAAAAAGCAATGCAAGCCTTATGCTATTATCGATATATTTTATTTGCCTGGGCTTATACCCTTTAATAATAACTAATACAAATCCAGATATACTATTTTATTTACTATCAGTAAGAGAATTAGCACTATTCCCCCTTGCTTATATAATTGTAGGTTATTATTTATCTATTAACAGCCAAAAACATTTTTACAGGTTTATA
Organism: Candidatus Gastranaerophilales bacterium; assembly: GCA_028277625.1. Taxonomy (GTDB): domain Bacteria; phylum Cyanobacteriota; class Vampirovibrionia; order Gastranaerophilales; family JANQFW01; genus JANQFW01. The sequence continues at coordinate 26,611 of JANQFW010000069.1, forward strand.
TATACATTTTTAGTTATATGCTTTGTTTTAACAGTATTTTATATACTTATACAACCACAAGAATCTTTTAGCACAGTACTAAGGTTAAAATCATTTTGGGAAAGAGAACATGAATGTGCAATAATAAGCGGACTTTTATTTATTATTCTTTATATTAATAGGATAAATCTATTTTTTAAACTGCCAATGCTTTTTATAACTATGGCTTTAGCGCTTCTATCTGGTAGCAGATGTGCAATATTCGGGGTCTTTTTTGTTGTTGCTTTAATTGAATTAAAAAATAAAAACTGGTTAAAAGCTTCTGCTTTAATCTTAAGCTTTATAAGCATATTAGCTTTGTTTCCTTACACATCCCTAGCACATAGAACACTTGCATACAATATTAATCCTAGAATAGAACAATATACACTAGCTAAAGAAGGCTTGGTGCAAAGCAACTTACTTGGTATAGGATCTGATAAATACGGTAGGGTAGGAAACTACATCAAAGAATACAAACTTAACAACAAAAGTACAACTACTATGGATAGTTCAATATTTAAATACTCTCTTAATTACGGGGTTTTCTACATAATTCCGTTTATTTGCTCTTTTATGCTTATATTATTTATGTTTTTATTATCGTCTGTTAAAGATTCTCAAGTCTATTCAGTTATAATCTTTTCAATAATCATTGGACTGGTCACGGGAAAGCTAGGAGCATATCCGCTAAACTTAATTTTCTATAGTTGTGTTGGATTTGTTTGTAGCAAAATTAAAATAACTAACTCTCAAGGAGCAAGCTGCAATGTATAGTGTTATTTATCTGGTGCCGTCTCTAAAAAACAAAGGACCAACTAGTCAGCTTATATACTTGCTAGCCAACTTAGACAAGAGTTTATTTTGCCCAACTGTAATCTCTTTAACAGATAATATAGATGACAATATTTATTCTGAGTTAAAACTAAAAAATATAAATGTTATAAAAATAAATCAAAATATAATAAAAACAATATTATTACCGGGTTCAAGCAAAACATTAAAATCCAGCCGCGCAGATATTATTCATTCTCAAGGACTTTTAGCTGATTTGGTTGTTTTTAGACTATTCAAAAAACATCCGCATATAATAAGTATAAGAAACTTTCCGCACCAGGATTATCCTTTAAAATTTGGCCAAATAAAAGGTAATTTACTAGCCCAAATCCACTCAAAAGTTATTAAATCATTAAATAATCCTATAACTTGCTCACAAAGCCTTGCCAAAAAATTTTGTAACAACTATGGCTTTAAGCCTGAGGCGATAAACAATGGTATGGATTTATACCGATTTAAGCCGATTAATAAAGAAGAAGAAAAAATAGAATTAAAAAAAAAATTATGCTTGCCTTTAAAGAAAAAAGTCTTTATTACTTGTAGTAGCTTAATTTTAAGAAAAAATGTACAGCTACTTGTATGTGCATTTAATAAAATCAAACAGACAAACTCTACTCTAGTTATAGTTGGATCAGGTAGTGAATATAAAAACTTAATAAACCTAGCAAAGGACAACCCTAATATTATTTTTACAGGCGCTAAAAATGATAAAAGTAACATAATAGAATACTTGCAAGCAAGTGACTATTATTTATCAGCTTCACTTTCTGAAGGTATGCCAAATTCAATCCTAGAAGCTTTATCTTGTGCCTTGCCTTGTATTGTATCAGATATACCATCGCATAGAGAAATTTATAATATTATGCCCCACGCAATAAATCTTTTTGCCCCTAATAATCAAGAGGAACTATTATCAATAATTGAAAAACTCGAAAATAATTTAGATTCTCTTTTATTAATGGACTCATTAGAAATTATTAAATCTAATTTTGATGCTAAGCAAATGGCAAAAAAGTATCAGGAAAAGTATATAGAGGTGTTATCAAAAAATGGCAAACTTTAATAAACTGGAGCGCAGGTTGTTGAAAGTATTTGATTCAACACCTAATCTAAAAAATAAAATAAAGCATTCTTATACAGGCTTGTCATATGTACTTAATAAAAAAAATTATAAATATAATCTTCACCCCAAGATATCTCTAAAAAGACTTTCTAACTCTAAAAAAGGTGCTTTTTGGGGATATTATAATAAATCGCCAATATGCAACGATAATTTTCTTTGTCACTCTATAACATCTAATTCTAAAAAAATTAATATATTATTAAATAATATAGCTATTGTAGAGTCTAACTGCTGGAATTATCAACAAGGCAGCATGCTAAACTGGTTAAACAGCAATGAAGTTATATTTAACGATATACAAAACAATAAATATATTTCTAAAATTATTAATATTAAGAATCTCAACGAGCGTATTATAGACTTTCCAATATATTCAATATCTCCAGATAGGCAATTTGCCTTATCTTTAAATTTCTCCAGGCTGGCAAAGTTAGCTTCACCTTACGGATATTATAACCTTTACTATAATAACATACCCAAATACAGCAATGACGACGGTATTTATTTTATTGATTTATTAAAAGCAAAATATAAGTTAATCTTATCACTTGAAGATATAGTCAATTTTAAGCCCACAAAAAACATGCCAAATGCTTGGCATAAAATAAATCATATAGAAATATCACCAGATAATAATAAATTTATGTTTCTACACAGGTGGCAAAACAATAACGGTAAATTTAGCCGGCTGATAGTAGCTGATATCAATGGTAATATTCTAAGCTGTCCTGATACAGATGGTATAGTTTCTCATAGTTGCTGGAAAACACAGGATGAAATCATAAGCTGGTTTAACACAAAAGAATCAGGACTAAATTATTATAATCTAAATATAAAAACAAATGAATTTAATATAATTGGTAAACATAAACTTATACATGACGGACATGCCACAGTGTCAAAATGTCAAAACTGGCTTTTAACTGACACTTATCCTGATAAATCCCGTATGAGCAAAATTTTACTTTATAACCTTAAAAATAAAAATCTAATAACTCTAGGTGAATTTTATACACCGCTAAAATATTTTGGCAATAATCGTTGTGATTTACACCCCAGATGGAATCCAGACTATAGCGGGGTTACTTTTGACGGGACTTTTGAAGGCAAAAGGCAAATTTATGAAATGGATTTAAAAAGTATTCTATAAAAATTTAAATTGCTTATTACTTTATAACTTTTAAATTTTTACGATTTTTAAGATCAAAAAAGTCGTAGCTTTTAATACAAAATTTATTTTTAGCTAAATAATAAATTTTTGGCTTTATTGTTGATAACTTATGAGCAAAAGTCATAAAGACAATACCCAAAAACACAACCAAAGATCCATACATTGCAAGTGAGCTAGGCACTTGATTTATTGACAAAAAAGCCACCAACATTGCAAAAAACGGACTTATATAGCAAACAAGTGATAATGTAGATGCAGAAAATTTTGACAACAATTTAGCCCATAATACATAAACTATTGCACTTGGAAATATTCCCAAATAAAAGCCTGCAAATATAGACTTAATTGATGCTAATTGGAATTCTCTTATCAAATCAGGTGTGAATATAAACAAAAATAGCGTGCCCGACCAGATAAAATAACAAGTAAGCTCAAAAGGTGTATATTTTTTCATTAAATTTTTTTGATTCAAGTCAAAAAGACTAAGCACAATAGCAGCGCACAATAATAAAAGCGTACTACTACCAATTAAAATACCGTTATTTTCACCTAATGAAACTAAGCTTATGCCCAAGAAACACATCAAAATACCAATCCATTTGTTAACATTGATCAATTCTTTATATATAAAGCTGGAAAATATTGCAAGAAAAATAGGATAAGTACTAATTAACAAGCTTGCCACACCTGCCGTACAGTGTATTTGTCCGTACATAATCAATAAGTGATATATCGTTATCCCTATAAATCCACTCAAAATAAGTATAGGAATATCAGTTTTGCTGGGAATACGAATCTTTTGCTTGAAAGAAAGCAATACTAAGACTATCGAAGCAATACTAAATCGAAATAATGCTAAACCGCCTGGAGAAAACTCCTGTAATGCAATTGTAATTTCAGTAAAAGTAAATGACCATACAAAAAGTATAAAAAGGACGTTAAATACCGCAAATAAATTATTCTTATTTGGCATGCCTACACCTATTCAATTTTATAAGTCTATCTACAATATTTAGTTTAAACTTTTTTGTTGGATTTATCAATACTACACTTACTATAAATAAAGAAATATAACGAAAAAGTTTCCGTAATTATACACATATGGTAAAAAATCAATACTAATACTCTTCTATGTTTTTTATTTTGTTACTATCCTTGATTTAATTATATGATTACCATTTTATAGCAACAAATAAGCTATAATATTTATTCTCAAACTTTTATAAAGTATAGACATAGGATTATCCATTTAGATAACATTTTAAAGACACAAAATCTAATTTTAGTAATTTTATCGCCCATAAATAAAGGAAAAATCGAAACTTAACAATGTTTATAGCCAATTATATAAGCCTATAGGATGTTTTATAAGTATATTTTTTTGTAACAAACTGTTGCAATTTCTCCTAAGCAGCAAACGAAATAAGGGAAATCAGGTAAAATATTTAAGTGGCACATAAAGAATAAATGCTTTTTAAGGCAAAGTTATAAATAAACAACTAACATCTGAATAATAGAATGAGGGCCTAATTCTTGCTGGAGAAGATAAAAGAAAAAATAACAAGCATTGAGCAGTATTTAATTGATGTAAGAAGATACCTGCATCAACACCCTGAATTATCAGGTAAGGAAGTAAATACAGCAAATTATATATATAAAAATTTAACAGATGCAGGCATAGATACAGAAATAATAAAAACAGACACCGGCCCTGCAGTAGTCGCATATTTACGCACAACTAACAGCAATGACTTTATTGCATTCAGAGCAGATACAGATGCTTTACCTATTAATGACAAAAAAAATAAGCCTTACAAGTCACAATGCCCTGGTATCATGCATGCTTGCGGACATGATTTTCATACAACTTCAGTGCTGGGAACAGCTTTAGTTCTGGCAGCATTTAAAAATGATTTAAAACAAAATATAAAGTTTATTTTTCAACCCGCAGAAGAAATCCCGCAAAGCGGTGCATCATCGCTGGTTAAAAAAGGAATTATAGACGATATAAGAGCAATTTGGACTATACATTCATATCCATCACTAAAAGCAGGTGAAATATCAATAAACTCAGGCTATATAAATGCATCTATCGATACTTTTAAAATAGAAGTTATCGGAAAAGGAGGTCATTCATCAACACCTCATTTAACAAAAGATCCTATATTTATTTCCAATCAAATATTAACGTGCTTATATTCAGAAATTCCAAGATATGTAGATCCTTTAACACCTACTGTGGTATCTATAGGCAAATTTAAAGCAGGTACCGCACCTAATGTAATACCAGAGTCCGCTTTTATGGAAGGCAACCTAAGAACATTTGACGAAAATAACAGACAAAAAATCAAAAGCTTAATAGGCAAAAAAATGCAAAATATTGCAAACTCTTTTGATGTTCAAATTAATATTATATGGTATTCTTCGCAAAACGCTGTTTTTAACAACGATTTTCTGGCTGATATAACATTAAACTCAGCGCACTCATTTATGGAAGCCGAGCAAATACATACAAAGATTCCGCCTTCAATGGGCGCTGAAGATTTTTCCAGATATCTTGATTACTCAGCAGGTATGTTAATAAGAATAGGCACCGGCGGTAAAAACTGTTCTTACCCGCTGCACAGCTGTAGGTTTGACATAAATGAGGATGCAATAAAAACAGCTGTAACTCTCTTAAGCTTTATCCCTTTTGAACTGCAAAACAAATTAAAAAATCTCAAAATATTAGAAGAGTCAAGCTATTTACCTTAAGTTTTATAGTATACATTTATAATTTTATAAAAATAAGCATTAAATTTGCATGTTTAATGCTTATTTTTTGCCATAAACAATTTTATTGTTAATTTTCTGTAACATTTAAGTGTTTCACTATCAAAAAAACAAATTCAGTGCGTTAAATACAAACATCAGCAATAAAAATATATTTACTTTGCAGACAAAGTATTGAAAAGTTAAAGCTGAAGCTTTTTAAGTATTACTTTAAGAAGTAAAAATATTTTTACAAATAATAAAAATCTACTAAAAATTGAATAACACAAGAAATCAAATATGATATTTGAAAGTTAATGATACTTTTCTTCTGAATATCAATTTCTACAATAGAAAAAAACGAAATATAGAGAGTCGAGTAAAACTAACTAAATGAGAAAGGATAAGAATGAGCACTTTATCGCCTAACCTTACTGGCATATATATGCGTAGAGGTAAAAAACCTGAAAGCCTTGTTTTTCAACGACCAGTACAATCTCATGTTACCCTACATCAAAGAGGAGTGCGTACAGCTGCTCTTTCTGCAACCCAGAGTCATCCAGCCGAAGCACTCACACAAAGCACTGTTGTTGTAGCACCAACAGTGGATAAAGAGACTGATGTAACAAAGCTTCCAGAGAATGCAATGATAGTAGATATAAAAAATATCATTGAACACAATAAGCATAAAAGAACATTAAATGTCATGGCCCCTCTTAGAGTTACTGATGCTAACATGAAGGATCTTGATGCTAAACTTGAAAAGCTTAAGGGTGTAGCTGATGGAGTATCTTTTGATGTTTGGTGGGGAGATGTTCAAAAAGATGGAGAGGATAAGTTTAATTGGTCAAATTATGACAAAGCTTTTGAGTTAACTAAAAAGAAAGGACTCAAAGTAATCCCTATACTTTCATTCCACAAATGCGGAGGAAATGTAGGGGACGGAGCAAATACCGTACCATTACCCCAATGGGCAGTAGATAAAGTAGAACAAAAAGATGGGGATGTCTTCTACCAAAACGCACATAAAGAAAAATTTGATGACTACATTGCACTTTGGCACGATGATACAGCAATTCCTTTATATAAGAAATTCATGACCGAATTTAAGAATCATTATGAAAAATTAGGGTACGACAAAGAGTCAATGCCAGAAGTAAACGTTAGCTTAGGACCAACAGGAGAATTAAGATACCCTTCTTATGGAGAGGGAAAAAATCCGCAAATGGCATATCCAAACCCTGGAGAAGGCGTAGGTCTTAGCGATACAGCTAAAAGTAAATTTAGAGATTATCTTAAAACAGAAGGCTTAACAGAAACAAGCTGGGCAAAAGCTGCTAATGGAAACTTTAGTCCTCCAACTAATCCTGAAACATTCTGGATGAAAGAACATGGGTATAATGGTACAGCCCAAAATCATGAACAATTTGAAAAAAGCATAGATTATGGACCTTCCTTTATGAAGTGGTACCATGGTGCATTGGTAAAACACGAACATGATGTTTTAGAAACAGCAGCCAAAGTATTTTCTCCTGCGACTGAGCCTGCAAATAAAGATCATAGTCTGGGTGGTACTGATATTGGAATGAAACTAACCGGAGTCCATTGGGCAAAAGGCGATGACGGAAAATCAAGAGCCGCAGAAGCTGCAGCAGGATTACAGCTACATGATGATTTTGCTAATGAAGATAACACTTACGGATATAAAGATATTATTACAACGGCTCAGCAAGCAATAAAGGATGGTCAGTCCGATGTTATGCCAGATCATAGAAGTAGTTTAGGATTTCATTTTACCTGTGCAGAAAAGACTGATTTAGAATATGAAGGCCTTGGGGCAAGAGGGAATGTTAGGGTTAACTCAAAAGCAGAAACCTTATTCAATAAGGTAGCAGAAACCTTCAAGAAGTTAGCTGCGCCAGGTGCAAAATTTAAAGCAGAAAATGCACTTGCAGGTGCTTGTTATGATATTAAACAAATGGATAAAATGCGCGAAAAACTGGCAAAAGGGCTAGCTTCTGGATTAACAGTACTAAGACTGGGTGACTTGGTAAATGGAATGAACAATCTGAATATAAAAAGAGTACTAGAAGAAATACATGGCTTAAACAAAAGCCTAGATAGTAGCGATAGTAACAATGAAGAGGTAGTTGGCAAAGAAGCTGCTAAATTATTAGCACAAGACTTAGAGTTTGCTGCAAAAAACCAAATAGAACCCGTACTAGTAAATTCTAACTCTCCAATTAAGTCTAGTGATGACTATCAAACAATAGAAGCTCTTACTGCTAACGGGTTAAACTTAGTTTTCAATCCAACTGAGTTAATGAAAAAATTTCAAAAAGCATAAATCAAATTTTAATTTTTATTATATAATAGCTAAAAAAGCAAGGGGTAAATTTAAAGTCCTTGCTTTTTAGTTAAGCAGGAGAAAACAATGCAAAGTATTTCTATTTTTAAAACTTTTAAGCTAAAAAATAAAAGCTACTCGACCCAAATAAAAAAAGAAGAAAAAATAGCTTTACACCCAATGCCTGCAGATAATTTTACATCAATCTCTAAAGGCACTATAAAAACTAAAGCAACAACAGCATTCTTGGGAAGAATACCTAATTTTGCCCAAGTAGAGGTGTAATGCCTGTAAAATCAAACGAACTAAGTGAATTAGCGACATGAAAAAATACGGTTATGACGCTATTCATAGAAGAAAATTTCCAGAGCAAAAATTCTACATTAAGTATGGAGGGCTTGAAACAGATTTGATTATATTAGGTAAAGATATTAAAATAGATAATCCCATACCATTCCCCAATAAACCTAATAAACAAAATGAGCATAAGAGTACTAAACAATTAAAACGCCTAAAGGTGTCCAAATATTTTATCTTCTGATATAGTTTGTTGCTCGCTGGTTTTTAAGTTTTTAACAGTAACTTTGCCAAAATTTATTTCATCTTCGCCAAGAATAACAGCATAATCAGCATTAAGCTTTGACGCTTTGTCTAATTGTTTTACAAATTTTCTGTTAGCTAGGTCAAAATCTGTGCTTATTCCCCTGCTTCTTAGCTTAAATACTAATTCTAAAGCTTTATCTATATTGTTAGAGACAACAAAAGCTTTTATTTTATTAGGTTTAGGAGCTGGCATAATTGCCATTAGTCTTTCCATACCCATTGCCCAACCAACTGCCGGAGTGTCTTTGCCGCCTAGTATTTTTACCAATCCATCGTATCTGCCACCACCGCAAACAGCGTTTTGTGCGCCAAGATTGTTGCTGGTTATTTCAAATACTGTTTTGGTATAATAATCCAGCCCTCTTACGAGTTTTTTATTTATTGTATATTCTATATTTAGTATATCCAAATAGTTTTTTAAGCTATCAAAGTGGTCAGAGCACTCTTGGCAAATATAATCTGAGTTGATGATTTCTTTTAGTTCTTCTGTGTCTAAGAGTTCTTTGCAGGTTTGGTTTTTGCAGTCGAGCATTCTCAATGGATTTTTGTCGTAGCGAACTTTACAGTCTGCGCAGAACATATTTAAACCCGGTTGAACCGCGTTTCTGATTTTATCCCTAAAGTCATTTCTGCATTCTGGGCAGCCAATGTTGTTAATTTCTAATGATAATCCTGGTATATTTAGTTCATCAAGGTACTCCATTGCTAGTTTTATTACTTCTGCGTCTGCAATTGCTTCTTGTATTCCCAAAAGCTCTACCCCTACCTGATGAAATTGTCTTTTTCTTCCACCTTGAGGACGTTCGTATCTAAACATTGGACCTTTGTACCAAAGCTTTAAAGGACCGGGTAGGCGATGCATTCCATTTTCTATATAGGCTCTTACTACGCCTGCTGTGTTTTCAGGTCGTAGAGTGAGGCTTCTTTCTTTTTGTATAAACGTATACATTTCTTTATTTACAATATCTGTAGAATCACCTACACCCCTTTGAAAAAGTTCAGTAGATTCAAATATAGGGGTTCTTATTTCTTTGTAGTTAGAATTTTCAAATAAATTTTGTGCTTTATTTTCCATAAACTGCCATATATAAGAATCTTGAGCAGTGATATCGTCTGTGCCTTTTGGAGCTTTGATTATCATTTGTTTTTCTCCTTTTATAGTCCTAAAACTTGTTTTTGCAATTGAGAAATCTCATTAATTCCTTTTTCACCGTACTCTAAATATTTTAGCAAATCGTCTTTGCTAAAAGGTTCTTTTTCGCTGGTCGATTGGAATTCTATAATTTTGCCTGAACCGGTCATAACAATGTTTGCGTCTACATCTGCATCTGAGTCTTCGCTGTACTCAAGATCTAATAAAATTTCACCTTGAACTGTACCTATACTAATTGCAGCTATAGAATCTCTTAGAGGCATTTCTTTTAGGATATTTTCGCTTAATAATTTGTTTAATGCATCATAAACAGCAACATAAGCTCCTGAGATGGCTGCTGTTCTGGTTCCGCCATCTGCTTGAATAACATCGCAATCTACAATTAGAGTTCTTTCGCCCAGTTTATCAAGAGCAACTATTGCCCTTAGGCTTCTGCCTATTAATCTTTGTATTTCTTGGGTTCTGCCGGATATATGAGTACCTCTTTCTCGATTAACCCTAACATTGGTAGAACCGGGTAAAAGTGAATATTCTGCTGTTAACCAGCCTTTGCCTGTGTCTTGCAAGAATCTCGGGACTTTTTCCTCGATACTGGCGGTTACTATTACTTTTGTATCGCCAAATTCTACTAAAACAGAGCCTGCGGAATATTTTGTATAGTGCCTTGTGAATTTGATTTCTCTTAATTCATCGCTTTGTCTATTATTATTTCTTGCAAACATTTTCACTTCTTTCTATTTAACAAATAATTAATTTTTTGAGATAATTATACTACTCATTAAATTAAATTTTAGATTTCTCTTTTCATAGGTTAGTTTCTTTTATTAGTTTTAACACGATTGAATAGCCTGAAAAGTATTTTAGAGTTACTATATAATAAATATTTTGCTAAAGCTAAGTATAAGTATATATTAAAAATTAGATACAGGATGGAGTTAAAAATAAATTCATGGACAAATTTTATATCACAACCGCTATAGACTATGTAAATGGCCCGCCGCATATAGGGCATGCTTATGAAAAAATCCTTACTGATATTATTGCAAGGCATTTTAGGCAAAGAAAATTTGATACTTACTTTTTAACAGGTAGTGATGAGCATGGGACTAAAATAGAAAAAACCGCTGAACTCAATAATATGAAGCCTCAAGAGTTTTGTGATTCTATTGTTAAAATATTTAAGGACGCTTGGAAGACGCTCGACATTGACTATGATGGATATATAAGAACTACAGCTGATTTTCATGAAAAAACTGTTCAAGATATTTTTCAAAAATTATTGGATAAGGGTGATATCTATAAAGCTAAGTATACTGGTTTATATTGTCCCGGTTGTGAGTGCTTTTTAAATGAACGTGATTTAATAGAGGGTGGATTTTGTCCTGATCATCAGGCAAAGCCACAGGAAGTTGAAGAGGAAAACTACTTTTTTAAGTTATCTAAATATAAAAACAAAATTAAAGAGCATGTTCAAAGTAATCCTGAATTTATTCTGCCAAGCTATAGGGTAACTGAAGTTATTAATCAGTTAGAAGATACTGAAGATATTAGTGTTTCCAGACATAAATGTGCGGTTAGCTGGGGTGTGCCTGTTCCTGATGATGAGGATCAGGTTATTTATGTTTGGATTGATGCTTTGTCTAATTATATTACTGCTTTAGGCTATGGTTCTGATGATAATGAAGCTTTTAAAAAGTACTGGCCTGCTGATGTGCATATGATTGGTAAAGATATTCTTAAGTTTCATTCTATATACTGGATTGGTATTTTAATGGCTTTGGAAGTTGAATTGCCTAAAACTATATTTGCTCACGGTTGGATAACTGTTGATCAAACAAAAATGAGTAAATCTGTGGGTAATGTAATTAGCCCTGCTTATATTTTAGAGAATTTTGACTTGCCAAATGCTGATGCTGCAAGATATTATTTAGCTACTTGCGCTAGTTTAGGGCGAGATGGCAATTATAATGACGAAGACTTTAAGCTAAAAGTAAATGCTGATTTGGCTAATAATCTCGGTAACCTGCTAAATAGGACATTAAATATGCTTATAAAGTATTTTGACGGTAATATTAATGAAGGTATAGTTACCAAACAAGAGAATAACAAACTTGCTGAGTTGTGCAAAACTACCAGTGATAAGGTTAAAGAAGAGTTTAACCAGTATAAAATTGCAGAAGCTGCTGATGCTATATTTGAATTAATAAATGAAGCTAACAAATATGTTAATGACACTGCACCTTGGACTTTGGCAAAAAATGAAGAAACAAAAAAACAGTGTGGGCAAGTTCTTTATGATGTATTGGAAACTTTAAGGCAGGTTAGCATTATGCTGTTCCCTTATATTCCTAATATTTCATCTGATATCTGGAAGCAACTGTCTTTGGAATGTGAAGTTGCTTGCCAAAGCTGGGATGATTTATATTGGGGTGGTTTAAAGGTCGGTAAAATTGTATCTAAAGAAACTGTTAAGCCGGTATTTTTAAGGTTAGATTCTGAATTGGCAGATAAGGATAAAAAGAAAAAATAAAATGAAAAATAAATTTATTGATACGCACGCTCATTTGGACTTTAAAGATTATGCGAGTAATCTTGATGAAGCTGTTCAGGAGATTATTGATGCCGGGGTTGAAAAGGTTATTATCCCCGGTGTTACTATTCCTGAGATAAAAAGAATTATAGATATTATTGAAAAATATGATATTTTTTACGGTGCTGTTGGGCTACATCCTTCTGAGGCAAAGTCTTGGGATGATAGGACTTATGATTTATTAAAAAAATATACTAAGCACCCTAAGATAATTGCTGTTGGAGAAGTAGGGCTTGATTATTATTGGGATAAGTCTTTTGTGGATCAACAGCAGTTTATTTTTAAGGAACAAATCCGCTTGGCAAAGGAAACCAAGTTACCTTTGATCGTCCATGACAGAGGTGCACATGCTGATACTATAAATATTCTTAGGGAAACAAATGCCGGTGAGCTTGGTGTGATAATGCATTGTTTTTCCGGTAGTGCTGAATTTGCTATGGAGTGCGTAAAAGAGGGCTTTTATATTGCATTGGGCGGTCCTGTTACTTTTAAGAATGCCAAGAAGCCTAAGGAGGTTGCGAAGGCTGTGCCTTTAGATAGGTTATTACTAGAGACAGATTCTCCGTTTTTAGCGCCGCATCCATTTAGGGGCAAGCTTAATTCTCCTGCTAAAATATCCTTGATTGCTGAGGAAATAGCTAAGCTACGTGATATAACGTTAAAAGAGCTTGCTGTGGCTACTACTGACAATGCGCAGAGGGTGTTTAAGCTGCGAGTTAGGAATGAAGTTTAATCTAAAATGGATGCCTTAAATTATTGTCGAGTACTGATGCCTACAGAAATTATTATAAATAAAAGTGTTACTGATAGCAATTTAAAAATACAAAATATCATCCTCTGAGCTGCAAACCTCCCAAGCCTTACACAATATATCCAATGAGTATTTATCGGCAAGGATCCAAGAGTTAATGTCCTCTTGCGGTATTTCTAGCACCCTGGATAACCCCTCTATGACTGTCCCTGATATTTTATGCGTGCCTCGAATCATCCTATTTAATGTTATTTGATCGTATTCAAGTAATTTACTTAATCTTGTTCGTGATAATTGCTTTTCAAGTATTAATTTGTCTATTTTAGCTGTTAATATTGGAGATTTAGTGACTTTTGTTTTTTGTTGAGGTATTTTAACTGCTGCTGGCGGATTTTTTTTAACTGAAATGGCTTTTTTTATTAGTTCTTTAGGATATTTATCAGCAATTATCCAGCTTTCAAATTCTTCTTTTGAAATATCCAGTAAAGGTATAATTTTATCAATATATTTTTTAGAAAAGTTTGAACGTCCTCTAATCATTCTGTAAAGGGCACCGTCATCTACTTGTATTAGTTGGCTTGCCTTGTAAATAGTAATGTTGTTCTTTTTTAGTATTTTCTCTATATTTCTTTGTAAATACGACATAGCTTAAAACAAGTCTCCCGATTTTTTTACCCTTGACACTTTTTTAAAAATGCTGTAATATAAGTTCAGTTGAAAAAATATAAATATAAGATTTAATTTTTTCAAAAATAATTTAATCCCTAACCAAAGTTAGGGAAATTTTGAAACGTATATTTAAATAAATACTACCACAAAATGGTAGTGTTAATTAAGAACGCTGATAAACATCATCCACAAAAAAATTGGGGGAATTTAAGCTTGAAAAAGAATAAGAATGACCTTATTGACGAATTAACCACAGATATAAATAGCTCAATAACTGATTTAGTAAAAATATTACTGAACAATAAAGCTGATATATTAGATTTAAAAGAAGAAATCGCAAATATAAAGAATCTCTTAAATGAAAAGAGTTGTCCAGATAATATTTGATGTTATTAATTAGCTAGAAAAACTGATCGAAAAGTAACCTTCTTGCTTGACAGGCTTACTTTTACCCTCCAAGCGAACCACTTTTACCGCCAAGATTGATCCCTAACTGCTTAAGGTTTTTCTCATACTCTTTTTCAGTATTATATGTATCTTTTTCATCGCTATCACCAGAAGACTTGAATTCGCAATAGTGTATACACTCATGCACAATTGTTTTTTCCAGCTCAATCTGATTATTTTTTAACTTGGGATTATAACAAGTTTTCCCATCAGAACGGCAAGTTGCATACACTCCCCCTGAAAACTGCTTCCATTGGGCAGTATTTTTGCTTGCTTCAATACAATCAGCAATTTTTGTCCAAGTGTTAGCAATACCTTTTTTACAGGCTTTAACAGTATCACCAAATTTTTCTGCTATTTGCCTACAATGTTTTGCCGCTGATTCATGAGCCTTTACTAATATATCACAACTGCCTTGCTCTGGGCCATCTGTTTTGCCTCCGCCTCTCGATGCCTCTCCGGCAGCGTGCTGGCACACTTGCATACCATTTTCAATTTGAGCACCGCCAGTTTTGCACTTTTTCTCTTCAGCTTCTTTTTGTTTGACAGGTATTAACTTTTGGAAAAAATCTTTTAGCTTAGGCAAGACGTTATTTTTCTTTTGCAACGCGCCATCAATATCAAGACTGCTTAACTCATCTTTTTGCTTTACCTCAGCTCTTGTTTCCTTGTCCTTTTTTTCTTCCTCTTTTTTACTAATTTCTTGATCAATATCATATAGCAAGTCTGTATCCACACTACTACGCTTATCTTTCAAGTCAGCCAAGCAAAGAGTTTCAAACTCAGACTTTTCTTTTTCCAGCTTAATCTTTTTTTCTTCAGCTGCTTTTTCTTCAGCTTTTTCCGCTGCTTCTTCAGCCTCCTTTTGCATTGTCATAAAGTCATTTTTACCAGACTTGAAAGACAATATACCACTGTTGACAGCAGGTGATTGAGCTGTTGTCATTCCTGCGGTATATGCTGAAAAAGGGCAGTTTGATGCTAATGCGCTATTTTGGGGTTTTGGTATTTGTGCAGATCCCATATATATCCTCCAATTAAAGGCTAATTTGCTTTGCGCGCAGAGTTTTGCAAAAGTGAGCAATTAATGCTTGCACGCGCTTAAATTGTTGTATGTGTTTGTTGTTTGAACACACGAATTCTTATATTTTAGAGAGGTCCTAAAGATACACACATCGCTAAAATCTTTAGAAATTCGTAATTTTAACCAGGGGTAGAAAAATCACATTAAAATTATTTATACTGCTCATAAATTAAATTTCAGATTACTCTTTTTCAGAGATTAGTTTATTTTATTGGTTTTAGTACTATTTAATAATCTAAAAAGTATTTTAGAGTTAGCATACAGGGGTAACTTAAATTCAAAATTTTTCATTTAATGTGCTAAAATTATTTTTTCTAATAAATTTAATCAAGTTTAAAAATAGGGGTGATGGTCATCACCTTTCTTAAGGCATCTAAAGTAAATATTTTATGATTATTTTATAGGCAAGATCCTCCTTTATTTTAATTTAACTAACTAGCAGCCTTTGCCGCCGCCACCGCCGCCAAGCTGCTTGATTTTCTTAGAATATTCCTTGTGCGTAGGATATGTGTCTTTTTCATCACTGGTACCTAATTTGGAAAATTCTAAGTGGTGTATGTTTTCATGTACAATTACTTCTTTTAATTTTGAGACATTATTTCTTAATTTGCTAGAATAACAAGTTTTTCCATCAGAGCGGCATGTTCCTAATACGCCACCACTGAAGTCTTTCCATTTTCCTTTTTTAGCGTTTGACCTTATGCACTCAGCTAAGTTTTTCCAGGTAACTACTCCTTTTGTGCTGTTTTCTGGTTTTTCCTCTTTTTGTCCAAGTTTTTCACAATCATCTGCAGCTTCTTCATGCGCCTTTTGTAATACTTCGTCATTAGCGTGCTCTTGACCACTGGTACTACCGCCTTTGCCTCCACCTCTTTGCAAGGTATCAGGGCTACCACCGCCTTGGGCTCCTTTACCGCCACCGCTACCACCTTTAGCGCAGCCTCCACCACCAGCACCTTTGCCAGCTCCTGCATTGCCGCCGCCTTTAGACTTACCGCCGGATTGTGGATTACCATTTTTTTGAGGGTTGTCACTTTTACCTTGTGGTTTATTCTTTTCAGGCTTATTCGTGTCTTTTTCTTTTTTATCAACTAAATCCTTAAAAAAGTCTTTCAAGTTAGAGCCAATGCTATTTCTTAGTTTTTTCAGTTCATTTAAGGTAAGCTTTTTTAAATCATCTTTTTTCTTTTGTTCAGCCTTTTTCTTCTCTTCTGCTTTCTTCTTTGTTTCAGCTTTCTTTTTCTCCGCCTTTTTCTTTGCTTCAGCTTTTTTCTGTTCAGCTTTTTTCTTTATGTCTGCTCTCATTTTTTCAGCGTTGTTTTTTGGGTCAGCTTTTGGCTGTGGATTACTGTTCTGTGAAGTTGCAGATCTTGTTGAAGGCTGTCCGGACATAATAGAATTTGGTTTAGATTTGGAACTACTCGTTAAACGAGATGAGCTTGATGTAGGCACTGAACCTCTTGGGCTTGCAGGTGTATTTGCAGCTTGTCTCTTGCTAATGTTTGGTAGACTCATATATCCTCCTTATCATAAAGGCTAAAAATGATGATTTACTCAATGGATGTGCTAATGTGCTTTTAACGGTAATTTTTTTAATAATAAAATTTTCAAAAACCGTGAATAGTAAATGAATAGGGCTATAATGTGCTTAAATAGACTTCTTTGATTTGTTAATTATGCTAATACTTGCCATTTTTATTAATGGCTGATAGATAAAAATTTGATATTCTTCACTTGCTAACTTAAATGTAATACTTCTCATTTTTAAAGATGAGAATAATTTGTTTTAAATAGGCTTATACAACTCATAAATTTAAATAAAGATAGGCATTTTTGAGTTAATATAACCAAATTATAAAACTTGAGTAATAAATAAAAGTAATATAAAGCTTGTGTGTCTAACAAGTAGACTACAATAATTAAAATAAGTAAGTTATGTGCTAAATTTAATGCTATTGTTCTTATATAAAATAAGTATTTTACTATTTAAAAATTGTCATTTTGTATGCTTATATTAACAAACATTAATGTTTTTGATCTTCTTTAAATAAGCAATATATAAAAAACACCCCCCCTATTCTTAAAATAGGAGGGAATACACTACTTACAACACTTGTTACTTATATCAAAAACCTTATTAACGACCTCTACCACCGAAGCCTAATCTTTTCATTTTTTCCCCATATTCTCTGTGGATGCTATATGTATTATTTTCATCACTATCTCCTAGCTCTTTAAATTCAATAGCGTGAGTATTTTCATGTACAATAAATTCTTTTAATTTACTTATTTGTCCTCTGTATTTAGGGTCATATTCTGTTTTACCATTAGAGTGACATTGAGCTGCAGCATTACCGTTTAGTGGCTTCCATACCGCTTTTGTAGCGTTTGATTGTATATATTTAGCTAATTTTTTCCAATCAACTACCCCCTTAGTACTACCTTGGGGCTTTTCTTCTTTTTCTGCCAAGTTTTCACAATCTTTAGCAGCTTCTTCATGTGCTTGTTGCAATTCTTGATCATTGCCTTGACTTGGTCCTTCTTGTTTTGAGCTGCCTGCTCCTCCACCTGGTGGTACACCACCTCCTGGAGCGCCTCCTCCTCCTGATGGTCTGCCTCCAGGACATCCACCACCTTTTTTAGAGGCACCGCCACCTGGAGAACCTCCTCCTTGCGGACCAGACTGAGGGCCGGCTGATCTGCCTGAACCACCTTGTCCTCTTGGACATGAACCACCTGACTGACCATTAGCTGTAGGCTTGCCGAATCCATTTTGTCCACCAAATTTAGATTTACCAAAGTTCCCTGATGGACAGTTCCCTGATGAGCTGTTACTTGTTGGTTCTTTACGACCAATTAAGTCTTTTAAATATTTATCAAACTTTTTGCTAGAAGAACCCAGCATTTTTTTCAAGCTATTTAAACCATATCCACCTAACCTGGATTTTTCTGCTTGTTCAGCCTTTTTATCCTTATGCTGTTTTACTTTTGTCTTTGTATCAATTAAACCTTTAGAGAAATTTTTCAAGTTTTTATTAACATATTTTGACTCAAATTTTAAATCGCTTAAATTCATCCCTCTTAATTCTTGTTTTTTATTGTTTAATTGAGTCTCTTTATTTCTTTTTTTAGGTGTACTGGCCTGACTAAAAAGATTAGGACTATTAGTGTTGGCTTTTTGTCCTTGAGGAATTTTACCTTTAAGCACTGACTTGGCTTTATTTACAACTTTAAATTTACCCTTGGCAGCATTGTATTTTAATACAGATTTTGACTTATCAACCGACTTTGTTTTTCCTTGGGCTGTTTTATTTTTAACGACATTTTTTGATTTATTGACAACTTTAAAATTACCTTTAGCACGATTGCCTTTAACTGTTGATTTAAATTTAGTACTTGATTTGCGACCGACTTTTGCATTACGTCTAGCAGGTGCTGCATTTCTTTTTAGAGGGGCTGAAGCTGCTTTGCGTCCGGCAGGCGCTGCTGCTTTTGCTTTTGGTCTTGGTCTGGATTTAGGCCTGGCAGGAGCCGGCCTTGATGCACTAGGTCTCACTGATGCTGCCATATAAACATATCCTTTATACTAAATGACTTAAAACATTGATGACTTCGATGATGATAATATTGTTGATTATGTTGTTGTTGACGATAATGATGATGTGATAATTAAGGTAATGTTGATGGTGGTAAGGGTATGATGATTTCCAAATACACTACTGTTGAGTTTTGAGCGGGAAACTTAAATTAACAAAATCTGCAAAATCACAAACTATAAATTAGTTTTTAGAATTCTGCGTTTTTTATACACTAACTGCTTGATTCTTAAGATGAATTAAAAAGCATATACTACAACTTGAGTAATATAATATACCTTTAATAAATCTCTATTATTTGATACTTTTTAATAATTTAGACATTTTCTTACTAAAGTTGAGATTGAGAGTATGGTTTTTCTACTGACTAATAATCTGACTTATTTAATTAATAAAATTTTTAAATGGTAATTTATCTGGATATAAAGTTAATCTAGTAATAAGTAATGGTTTTTGTGTTTATGCTAAGATTAAATATCTTATATATATAAAGTCTTTTATTGTTTAATTATTGTTATTTTTTTCTTATTTTATTAAGACATCTTAATATTTTTATAAAAATAAAATATATTAACTCCAGGCTAAACCATAGAGTTAGCAAAATCTCTATGTTAAAATAAATTGAGGCAATATAAATATTGTTTTTATTTATTAATATTGTGGCATTTAAAAAAAAACTTTAGGTAGAACAGTTAGGAATATGGAAAAGATATGATAAGCACTAATAATTTAACATTGAATTTTGGAAGCCGTACTCTATTTGAAGAGGTAAATATAACGTTTACCCCGGGGAATTGCTACGGTTTAATCGGGGCAAACGGATCCGGGAAATCTACATTTTTAAAGATTTTATCAGGTGATATTGAACCTAGCGCAGGCGATGTATCTATTGCATCAGGTAAAAGAATATCTGTTTTAAAACAAAACCACTTTGAATATGATGACATTGAAGTGTTAGAAACTGTAGTAATGGGGCACAAGTTGCTTTATGATATCACAAAAGAAAAAGATGAAATTTATGCAAAGCCTGATTTTAACGACGAAGACGGCATTAGAGTTGCTGAGCTTGAATGCAAATTTGCAGAACTCGATGGCTGGGAAGCTGAAGCTCAGGCAGGAAACTTGCTAAACTGCGTAGGCATTAAAACTGAACTTCACAGTTGCAAAGTAAAAGACCTTAGCGGCAATGAAAAAATTAGGGTTCTTCTTGCTCAGGCATTATTTGGCAATCCTGATATTCTTTTATTGGACGAACCTACTAACCACCTTGATATAGATACTATTATGTGGCTCGAAGAGTTTTTAATAAACTTTCAAAATACAGTTATAGTCGTTTCTCACGATAGACGCTTTTTAGATAAAGTTTGTACTCACATTGCTGATATTGATTATAATAAAATACAACTATATACGGGCAACTATGCGTTTTGGTATGAAGCTAGCCAATTAGCTTTAAAACAAAAACAAGACCAAAACAAGAAAACCGAAGAAAAAATGGAAGAGCTAAAAGCTTTTATTCGTAGATTTAGCGCAAATGCATCTAAGTCTAAGCAAGCAACATCAAGAAAAAACCTACTAAGCAAATTATCTCTTGAAGATATAAAACCTTCTTCAAGAAAATATCCTTATATAGTATTTAAATCAGACAGAGAAGCCGGCAAAGAAATTCTGGAAATTAATAAATTAAATAAATCTGTTGATGGAAATACTTTGATTAAAAACTTTAGCTTAAACGTTGATAAAGGCGAAAAAATTGCGTTTGTAGGTAAAGAAAGTCTTGCCGCGTCTACTCTTTTTGAAATTTTAATGGACGAGCAAAAAGCTGACAGCGGTGAATATAATTGGGGTGTAACAACTTCTCAAGCTTATTTCCCTAAAGATAACAGCAAATTTTTCCAAGACGACCTTAACCTTGTTGACTGGTTGCGCCAATACTCTAAAGAAAAAAATGATAATTTTCTTAGAGGATTTCTTGGCAAAATGCTGTTTTCCGGCGAAGAATCTTTGAAAAAGACCAATGTTTTATCCGGTGGAGAAAAAGTTCGTTGCATGTTCTCAAAGATGATGGTCAGCGGTGCTAATGTCCTAATTATGAATGAGCCTACCAACCACCTGGATTTAGAATCTATTTCTGCGTTGAACAATGCTTTAATCGATTTTCCCGGTACAGTTCTGTTTATTTCTCAGGATCACCAGTTTATTGACTCTATCGCAAGCAGAATTATTGAAATTACACCTAAAGGCTGGATAAACGAAAAAACAACCTATAATGAATACATAACCAATCCTAAAATTAAGAAAAGAAGAGATTCTTTGTATTCTGACGGCAAGGTTATAATGAGTATTTAATTAGTAATTTCTAAAATTTTATTAATTAAAAAATAAGTAGGCCCGAAAGCCTTATGTTCACAAGAACATAAGGCTTTTTGCAATCGAAAATTATTTTAATTTACATTGACTATCAGCTATAGAAGCACCAATGCCTCTGCATAATACTTCACTATTGAAAGAATCAGGGAATATATCAGCATATGTACCATCTCTGTATACATTAATTTTTTTAGCTAAACTGGCTTTGTAGTCAGTTGAAATAGCTTGGTCATTACGAATTCTAACAACTTCATCATGTAGTGCTTTTAAAGTATCAAATTCTCCTAACTGACTAGAAGCCTGCTCCACTGTTTGGGCAGAGCATGTATAGCCTTTACCGGCAGGATTGCAGTCATCTAAATATTCATCAAATTCTCCTGGAGCACCAATTGGTGATAATTCTCCGGTTGTAGAGATAGAAAATCCAACAAAGTCTTTACCGACTGTATTTGGACCAATATTCGCACCATTTGTATCAATCCAAATATGACTAGAAAGTCCAATTGCTTGTGAGCTGCTACCAAATTTTTGAAAAGTCATAACGCTTCCATCGGTTAATACAAAAGATGCTGCTTCATCTATATTACTAAAAAAATCATTATCTACTTTATTACCATTGAAATAGCTCATTTCATTAAGCGGTGGCATGCAGTTATCCCAGGTATTGGGGCCTAAGCATGTTTTTGTAGTTTCATAGTGTGCTTTAAATTCGTTCATAACGCAATCATCGTTTATATCACTTTCGACATCACACATAGCAACAAAATCGTTATTGTATTTTTCTACAATTGTTTTTGTAATAGACTGTAAGTTTTCAAACTTTGACTTTAAGTTAACAGGTGTAGTTTCATCAGGTAAAAATTCTGAGAATATCCCATCATAGTCGACGCCCACTCTACTATCTACCATATAATTGATTTTTTCACCAAATCTTAATATATCATTAGAATAAATTTCTATTAAGTTTTTCATAGTCCCGTCAGGGTATTGGGCTAACATTTTATCTATCACAGCCCTAAATTCTTCAGCGAGTTCGCCTTCTTTATGAAGGTCAAGAGCTATATCCAAATCATTTATAGTTTTTAAAAGAGGATCATTGGGTGTATAAACAAGAGTATCGTCTTTAGCTGTATAATCTTCAATTGCCTGGCTGTACTCCAAGAGTATAGTGCTTACTTCATTTTGGCTAGGAAAACTTTCTTTTTTTATTATGTCATCAAGTTGACTTATGTATCCTTGGAATACTTCAAGATATTCACGTATGTTGCCAGTTGCACCATTGGTCTCTATTAAATCACCTGTTGCCAGCTTATTTTTGACTATAGTTTCAAGTGGAGAGCTATAACTTTCACCGCCTAAAGTTATTTTTGTATTTGTTAATAAAGACGAATTATCAATGCTTATTGACGTACGCGAGTCCTTAAAGGTTGAAACTACTTTGTCCGAATTAATAAATATTTCTGAAAGACTATCGCCCAAAAGACCAACAGCCGCAATTAACACTAACGCAACAGAAATAGTCAGTAATAAAGCTTCCTGTGCGCTTTGGCCTTTCTGTCCTTTCATAAGCACGTAACTCCAAATTTTATATACTTAACCTTAAAAACTTTTTTTGCTATAGATAATATTCCCATTTTTTCATGTTTTTAAACATTTTTTCTGCTTTTATTAACGTTTTTAACTTAAATTAAATAGCAAAGGATAAAAATATCGATTTGCATAAATAATCATTTTGCCATTTTAGATAAAAAGAATTGAAATATATATTTACAATTTAGTATTTATTTTTTATAATTATTAAAAATACAAGCTCGTCAAGACTCACTCTCTCACAGAACAATATAAAGTGTAAGTCGCTACTTTTACTGAACAATTAAATAAAAAAACTATAAGTTCTTAACTAAAAAAATAATGATGGTTAAGAGTTTATAAATTAAGAGGGGTTAAAAGGATTAAAATGAATAAATTGGAATATAGACCTGATATTGACGGACTAAGAGCAATCGCTGTTCTCGCTGTTATTATTTTTCATATGAACCCTGAATGGCTACCGGGAGGCTTTATTGGTGTTGATATATTCTTTGTTATTTCTGGTTATTTAATTACCACTATTATTTATAGAGAAATGAAACAAGGTACTTTCAGTTTTCAAAATTTTTACAAACGACGAATCAAAAGAATTTTACCTGTTTTCTTTGTTGTTATATTTTCCACATTACTGATAAGTTTTATAATAATGTTACCGCGAGATATATACTTACTGGCTCATTCTGCTTTTAATGCGTTTATATTCTTTTCTAACATATACTTTACAAAGTTTGGAGGATATTTTGATAGCCCTGAAACGTTTCCCCTGCTTCACACTTGGTCACTATCAGTGGAAGAACAATATTATTTAATTTGGCCGGTTATTCTTTTGATACTTTTAAAAATGGGATTTAAATATAAAAACTTTTTAAAGCTGATTATTTTGCTAATGTTAGGATCTTTTATCGGTGCTCATTTGCTATCAGGCTCAGACGAGTACTCTACTCTATCTTATTATTTATTACCTACAAGAGGCGGAGAGCTTTTGATAGGAAGTCTTTTAGCTTTTATTCATTCAAATAAAGATAAAATAAATCATAAATTTACAGCCCTATCAAGTGTTTTGGGAATGGCTCTTATATTGGCATCTTTAGTTTTTATCAACAAAAGCTCTGTTTTCCCCGGCATAAATGCATTTTGGCCAACACTGGGAGCTGCGCTTATTATTTACGGTAGCCGAGATTCTTTTATAAACAAATTTTTATCATTAAAGTTTTTGGTTTATATCGGATTAATTTCTTACTCTTTATATCTCTGGCATTGGCCTATTTTAGCCTTTTTAAGATATTTGTCCCCGCATGTAGATAAAAGTCTTTCACTAAGCTCAATAATAATAGCAGGTATTCTAACATTTGTATGCTCTATCCTTTCGTATCATTTTGTAGAGCAGCCCACAAGACGACTGAATTTTAACTTTACGCAGATGGTTAAATATTACCTAATTATTCCCGCAATATTTTTAACATTAATATGTGGGGTAATACATAAAACAAAGGGGAACTTTGTCGCATTTAACAGCAAACTGGTAAAATACGTTTCACAGGGAACTTGTTTTAATCAAAGCAAAAAAAACTGTTCTATTGATAGCTTTAAGGCTAATAAGCAAGCATCCCAACTAGTTCTTTTGCAGGGAGATTCACACGCTGCTCATTTTGAGCATTTCTTTAGAAAAGCTTTTCAAGCAAATAAAAATTATAACTTTCATCTTATTGCCTCAGGCGCTTGTAATATTGAAAGAGACCTAAGCACTATCTCAAATAGTCCTAAAGAAAAAAAATTATGCAAAGCTAACAATGATATATATAGCCAAGTCTTAAATAATTATAGTACTGTTATTTTTGCTGGGCGTTGGGATGATTCTTTATTCGCTAATAAAAACAACAAGGGTATTTTAACTAAGAATTATACTAAAAAACTAAACAATTTATTTGAAAAGTTAGATAATAAAAGAAAAAAAGTAGTTATATTAGGGCAAGTGCCCAAGTATGACATTGATATAAATAAAAACGAACTTGTATTAAAAAAGTTTGGTTTAAACACAAAATATAAGATAGATGATAACTATATAAAAGCAAATAATAAATTAAAAAATATAGCAAACCAGTTTAAAAATGTTTATTTTTTAGATTTTGACGAATTTTTCCACAATAATGGGAGCTACTCTCCTTATGATGAAAACGGAATAATATTATACAAGGATTATCATCATTTAAACTTGCATGGAGCAGAGTTTTTGGCGAAAAAGTTTTTAAATTCAAGTAAATATCAGTCTTTTAAAACGTTTCTGGAGCAATAATAATAAAAAATCATGTGTTTTTTCTATTTACTTAACGCTAATTGAGTGAGAAGTAATACCCAATATTATAACTTCCCGTGCGATTTACATTGATTTCCGAGTTAGTTTTATTATAGGTGGATATTTGTAGATAGCTAGGTTTTGATGATGAAAATAATAATTACTTACAATTTGCGAAAAAATAACAATGAAGAAAATGCTGAATTTTTATCAAAAGAAGATATTTTGCGAGTGGAAAAAGCAATAAAAGAGCTTGGATACAAAGTAGCTCTAGTTGAAGTGTCAGGCAAAGTAGATGAAATAATAGAAAAGATAAAACTTTCTGAGCCCGACTTGATATTCAATCTTGCAGAGGGCTCTGTTGGTGAATCTCGTGAGGCTTTTTACCCAAGTCTATTTGAAAATTTAGGAATACCTTATACTGGTAGCTCTTCTTCTTTGTTATTTTTGAATTTGGATAAACACCTAACTAAAGAACTGCTAAAATCATATGGTGTTAGAGTTCCAAAGGGCTTTTTAGTTAAAAACAGTCTCTATCCAATTAAAAACAACTTAAGTTATCCCGTAATAATAAAGCCTAACTATGAAGGTTCAAGCAAGGGCATAACTCAAGATTCAATTGCTGTTGATCAGGAAGATTGTCATAAAAAAGTCAACGAATTAATAAAAAAATATCCCTCAGGCGTTATTGTTGAAGAATTTATTGAAGGTCGTGAACTTACAGTTCCAATGCTGGAATCTTATCCTGATATTACCTTGGGGATAGTAGAAAATACTTTTGATACCGAAAAATTAAATTACAAATATAATATCTATGATTATTCAGTAAAAAGAGGGGAATATAAGAACTTCGTTAAATCATCGATTCCTACAAATTTGTCAAAAGATTTAGAAGAAAAAATAATTAAAGAATCTAAAAGTATTTTCAAACTTATGAATTATAATGATTGGGCAAGGGCAGATATAAGGCTTAGTAAGGACAATATTCCTTACTTTATTGAGGTAAATCCTCTTCCATCATTGCATCCTAACGCTTCTTTAATGCTAGGTGCAAAAAATATAGGTTTAGAATACAAGGACGTGATCAATCATATTATTCAGTCAGCTAGCAACAGAACCAATCTAAAAGTAATTGTCAGAAGCTCTAAAAATGAAGAAAGCGCTAAGTATAAACAAAATAAAACATTAAGAGAAGAAGGACTAACTCTAGGGTACTATAAAACAGGAATGTTTAATTCTATAACTGATGTAGAGGGAGTTAAAGTTGGCCATTCAACTCATATAGATGATGCTGTTATATCTGAAACAGGCGAAAAAACTAAAGTAAGATCAGGAGTAACAGCCATAATACCGGCAAATGATGTTTATGAAAAAAGACTAATGGCTGGTGGTTTTGTTTTAAATGGAATAGGTGAAATGGCTGGTATGACACAAGTATTAGAGTGGGAATGGCTTGAAACTCCAATTATGCTAACTAATACTATGTCAGTTGGCAAAGTCCATGACGGGCTTATTGAATATATGCTTGAAAAATATCCTAAATTACAAGGGGACAGAAGCGTAATAATTCCGGTAGTAGGTGAAGCCAATGACTCATTTTTAAATGACACAAGAATTAGGTCTGTAACGATTACGGATGTTAAAAAAGCTATTAACTCAGCAAAGTCAGGAGAAATTTTGCAAGGTTCTGTTGGGGCGGGGACAGGGATGACCAGTTTTGACTTTGCAGGTGGAATTGGAACTTCTTCAAGGTGTTTAAATAAAAAAGATGGAAATTATACAGTTGGCGTTCTTGTATTGTCAAACTTTGGAAATATGAGAAACTTAACCATAGGCGGAAAAGTTGTAGGAAAAGAACTAGATAATATATACCCAAAAGAAAATAGAAGAACAAAATGTGAAGGCTCAATAATTGTAGTTGTTGCAACTGATGCTCCAATGTTATCAAGTCAATTAAACAGACTGTCAAGAAGAGCGGCTTTAGGTCTTGCAAGAGTCGGCTCACACGCAAGAACATCTAGCGGAGAAATAGTTATTGCATTTAGCACAGGTAATCATATAAGCAGATATGAGCATTCAAGAAAAAAAATTATGTCCTTAAATATGACTGGTGATAGTTTAACGAATAAACTATATGAAGCTACGGTTGAAGCTACCGAAGAAGCTGTTTTAAATGCAATGTTTTGCTCTCCGGGAATGGACGGATGGAATAATCATCATAGCCCTCCTATACCTCATGAGTTTCAATCCTTGTTTTAACAATATCTATTTTGGCATTATTTATATCTTATATTTTTTAAATTTTAAAAATAAATATAAAAATTTAAAATAAGCCCGAAAGTATTATGTTCATATGGATATAATACTTTTTTACAGAAAATATTATCTAAAAAAACAAAAAAAAATAAGCCGAAGCCTATTTGACTAATAGCATAAATTATTAAGCTGAATGTAGTGCAATATTATCTGATCGAGCCATTGCAAGGAAATAGAATTTATTAAGAAAATATCAAACGAGTACGAATAAAAAGATTCAATTTCTATAAAAAATTACAAAAGTTTTACACCCTGAAAATCAAACAATTTTAGAACTAATTTAGGTTATTTAAGGAGGTAAAAATGACCAGAGGAGGTAAAAATGATTAGAAGAGTTAAAAGGAATGCGAGAAAAGTACTAAATTCAAAATTAAAAAAAGTTGCACTAGGCAGCAGTTTAGTACTTGCTCTTTCCGTAAGTATGGCCGGGGGGGCAATTGCACAGGGACCGATTTCTAAAAATCTGCCTGTGCCTAATTATATTAATGGAGCTACGTTCAAATATAATAATAACGCAGTAGTTCAGGCGGGCAATGTTAATCAACATGCAGCTAAAAATGCAGCTGATCATTCATCTCGCTTGGATATAGGCATTAATAAATCAGTAGCCGACTTGAGATATAATTCTTATAACATTGCTAAAGACAGAGTTGTTAACTATAACTTCTCTTCTGCGGGACAAGTTGCTCTAAACAGAGTAACACAAGCAAATCCTTCGTTTATTCACGGAAAGATCAACGGAGCCAATGGAAAAGTATTTTTAATAAACCCTAACGGTATTTTATTTGGAGCTAATTCAGCTGTAAACGTTGGTGCTTTTATGGCAACAACACACAACAACAAAAGCACTGCTGCTGATTTTGCTAAAGGAAAAATAGAACTGGCAAGAGATAACAATACTCCTACAGGTATATTCTTGGAGAAAGGCGCAATAATTAACGCTCCTAAAGGTATTGCACTAACTGCAAGCGCAATTGTCAACTTGGGATCTAAAATCAATGCCGGCAATTCTACAGCTCAGTTGGTTACCGGTGACGGCATGACCTTTTACCTGGATTCTAAAGCAGAAGTTTTACCTGTAAATCCAGACAACGTAAAAGCCCCAACTTCAACAATAAATTCTGTTAAACACCCTCACACAACATCAAATCCGGGTGTTCATCAACTTGGTGGAACTAACTCAATTAACGCGAATAATATAACTGTTGTGTCTAAAGTTAATAGTACTTTAGCTCATCCATTTTTAGAGTTTGTTAACCTAGAGGGTTTAAATACTGCTAAAGCAGTTTCAAGCAGCGGTGGAAAAGTATTTGTTCATTCAGAAAATATAAATATTGCAGGAAAAGCAGGAGGCATAAACGTTAAAGGTGCTATCAAAGCACATGGGCGTGGTGGAGAAATTTGCCTTAAGGGCGATACACTAAATTTAAAATCTAATATTTATTCAGAAACAATAAGCCTTATGCCGGCTACACCGAATATGGAAATTCTTGTAGGCGAAGGCACTGCTATTAATCCTAAGAGCTATCAAGTTCTATACGATAAATTACAGCACATAAACGCCAGAAACATAAATATTGGTGATGATAGTAACTCTTATATACATGGTAAAATAGATATAGCTGTACCTGAGTCAACAACTGTAGATCTTACTCTTAAGACAAGAGGGGATGTAAAGCTTGACCTGGGCCAAAACTATCCAAATAGTGTGATAAACTTTACAAGACCTAATAATGTAGCACTAAGTGGTACCGCTCCTGGCGTAGGGATTACCACAGGTAATATCGTTGCTACTGACAGCATCGTCATCGTTGTTACTGATGAAGATATTGTAACAGGTGACTTGTCTGCTTCAGTAGGTAATAACCAAACAATAGATGAGCTTATAAAACTAGAAGTTATCGGTACCGGTGATATCAGTACCCAAGATATAACTGCTAAAGTTGGTAACGGCAATCAAGTTAATAAAGATTTAGTCAGTTTAACTACTGAAGATGGAAACATTCAAACTGAACTTATTAGTTTGAGCCTTGGCAGTAATAATGTATTTGAAAACAATGTTCTTGGTATAGATGCAAACGGAACAGACGGTGATGTTACAACAGGTAGCATTAATTTTACTGCGGACTGTGAAAATGTA
>JANQFW010000009.1 GCA_028277625.1 Candidatus Gastranaerophilales bacterium
ATAGAAGAAAATGAATAAAGGAGTACGGCTTTGTTAGGGTATATTTGGCTATTTTTAATAATAACGTCGATTATTGCCGCAGCTCTTACAGGAAGAGTAGAACAAGTTACTTTTGCGGCGATGAACTCTGCTAAGGATGCTGTCACAATCTCAATTTCTTTAATCGGAATTATGGCTTTGTGGCTAGGGTTTATGAACTTAGCAGAAAAATCCGGCTTAATTTCACTTATATCAAAATTAATTAAACCAATAACCAAGCGGCTATTTCCGCAAGTGCCACCTGATAATCCTGCAATCGGCAATATAGCGCTTAATTTTTCTGCTAATGCATTGGGAGTTACAAATGCAGCAACTCCAATAGGAATTAAGGCAATGGAAGATCTGCAAAAGCTTAATCCTAAAAAGACAGTTGCCACAAATGCTATGTGTACTTTTTTGGCAATAAATACTGCGGGCTTCCAGCTTATACCAGCATCAGCTATTGCAATTTTAATTGCAGCAGGTGCTAAAAATCCTACTGTAATTATTGCTCCAACTTTAGTAACTACTCTAATTGCATTAAGTGCAGCAATTTGTGTTGTAAAAATTTTGGAAAAATTGCCTATCTTTACAGTAGAAAACTATAAAGAGGATGATTAGCTATGGATTTTAGTATTATAAAAAAAATATTGGATTTTATTTCGGTATGGGCTATTCCAGTTATATTTATAGTTATACCTGTTGCAGCCTTAATTAAAAAAGTACCAATTTATGAAACTTTTATAGACGGTGCAAAAGAAGGCTTTGACGTGGGGGTAAGAATCATCCCTTACCTAGTTGCAATATTCTTTGCTATAGGAATGTTTAAAGAATCTGGTGCTATTGATATGTTGGCTCAAGTATTAAAACCTTTGCTTGATATAATTCATTTTCCAGTAGATGTTATACCTTTGGCTATTATCAGACCATTGTCCGGAAGTGGTGCACTTGGGATTATGGCTGACATTGCAAACCAGTATGGCGGTGATTCTTATTTAGCAAGAATGGCCGCTGTTATGGTTGGCAGCTCAGAAACCACATTATATGTATTAGCTGTATACTTTGGCGCTGTTGGTATTAAAAAGTTTAGACATGCCGTGCTTGCCGGTCTTATTGCTGATACTGTAGGCATAGTTACAGCAGTTTTTATAAGTAGATTATTTTTTTTATAATAAAAACTGATTGATGAGTATAAAAAAACTCTTAAATGATTTATAATAATTTAAAAAGTCAAATAGTTAGCCTATAAGAAGAAATGGAAATTTATGACTGTAAAAGTATTATTACCAGAGAAATTAACAATATGTGACCACCCTATTGTTAAGCATAACTTGGCATTGTTAAGAGATGTGCAAACCAGGCCTGAGCTTTTTAGGAATTGCACAAAAAGAATAGCAGAATTTTTGTTTATAAAAGCGTCTGAAGATATACCAACAAAACAAAAAGTTATACAAACACCAATGATGCCAGCTAATGTAGAAACAATCCCAGAATCTATTGAAATTATTGTTGCTCCAATTTTGCGAGCTGGACTTGTATTTTCTGAAGCGGCATGTGAAGTATTGCCTAGCGCAAGAATTCATCATATAGGATTGTTTAGAGATGAAGAAACATTAAAACCAGTGACTTATTATAATAATATGCCCGATCAAGTAGATAAGGCTGAAGATACATATGCTTATATACTTGACCCTATGCTTGCAACAGGCGGTTCTGCGATTGCAGCATTAAAAGTATTTGAGAACTTAGAAATACCTGAGCATAATATTAAATTTATTTCTTTAATAAGTGCGCCAGAGGGGATTAACAAAGTCCACACAAAATATCCAAATGTAAAAATAATTACAGCATGTGTTGATGAAAGGCTTAATCCTGACGGTTATATTATTCCAGGCCTTGGAGATGCCGGAGACAGAGCATTTAATACAGAATATTAAACTCTTAGTACTCTATACCCTTACGAGCATTAAGACCTATGTCCCAGTAGTGCTTAACTGGTTGTATTTCTGACACGAGATGAGCTCTTTTGATAACTTCAGGATGGGCGTTTCTTCCTGTGAGGACAATTTCAACGTTTTGTGGCTTGGAGTCTAAAACTGAGGTTACTTCTTTTATATCAATAAGTTTAAGATCAATCATAATATTTATTTCATCTAAGATTATCAGTTGATAGTTTTGGCTGTTTATTGCGTTTTTGGCAAAATCCCAGCCCTTTGAGGCTTCTTTGAGATCTTTTTCTTCAAGGTTATTTGCCCAGGTTATTCTATCAAGCCCAAATTGATATATATCTAAGTTATTTTTAATATTAGAGCTTAATTCTCTGAACGAATAAAGTTCTCCGTAGTCGTCTCCACCTTTGCCAAACATTATCAGCATTACTTTCCAACCTCTGCCCAGTGCCCTCATTGACAGGCCAAGGGAGGCTGTTGTTTTTCCCTTTCCGTTGCCTGTATAAACCTGTATATATCCAATATTTGAAAATATTGGATTGATTAATTTTTCAGAATTATCTTGATTATTATCCACAAACACTGCTCCGGTTCGGCTTATACTTTATTATAAATTCATTTTAAATTATATTTATCTACTTATAAAGTGTTAATTTTTTTGTTAATCTATACTGTGCTTAATTATATTTTAGAAACTCTTTTTTGTAGATCGATAAGTAATTTAGTAAGTGAGTAGTATAAATAATGGCTTATCTTTATCTGATTATTGCTGTAGTATGTGAAGTAATTGCAACATTGTCATTAAAATCTACAGATGGTTTTAGTAAAATAGGTCCATCTTTAACTGTGATTATTGGCTATAGCTTAGCTTTTTATTATTTGTCCATGTGTATGAAATTTTTTCCAATCGGTGTTTTATATGCTATATGGGCTGGTGCCGGGGTTATTTTAATAACATTGTTTAGTTTTCTTGTGTATAAACAAACTATAGATTTGCCTGGGATTATTGGCATGGCTTTAATAATTATTGGGGTTATGGTAATAAATTTATTTTCAAGCTCAGTAGCTCATTAAGTGATAGATAAAATCTGGCCTTAGTGCTGACAGATTTAATAAATTTTCCATAAATTATATAAAACTAGATAAGCTAAGCTTTGATATCGTTTAATTTTTCCTTTTCTTTCTCCATCTTTTCTTGTCGTTCTTTCTCCTCCTGTTCTTCTTCTCTTTGTTCTACCAAGAAATTATAAAACCTTTTATTAGCTCTATCAACAGAGCCTTCCTCGTATTTTAATTTGTTACAGTCAAGACTTGATAAGTCTTCCTTTTCTTCTCCGACTTTTCTCTTAATAAAGCCGCACACTTGCTGTTTTAACATAGGTAGTGTCTTAGACTTCAATGTATTACAAAGTTGAGCTACTGCAGGATGGTCTATACTACTTAAGCCAGTTACTATCTTGTCAAGTTCTTTACCATCTTGCACACTTCTCAAGTTTTTTAAGCTCGCACTTTCAAAATCTGCGGATAGACCTTGAATCGAGTCGAGAACATCATCACATACTTCTTTTATTTGAGCATCAGCTGCCGCTGCCGCATTAGACGCACCAGAAAACACACTGTCACCAGATTTTCCTGATGCTGTCCTAGAAGAGCCACCTGTATTTGCATTTGACTGTAAAGTAGTTTTACTGCTTGGTATAGTGGTGCCCATATAATTGTATCCTCCATAAAGTGATGATTAAAGTTGATATGGTTACACAATAAAAAATTACTTATAGTGCTTTGTTGAATAAATTTAAAAAAAATAACATGATTTGCAAAATATACGAATTATCATAAAATATCGCACTAGAAAGTTTGTTTTAAAAAAGCTCATTGCAAATAGACACTAGTTCATAATTTAATAGATGAGCCTATAAATGCAAAGTATTTAAGTTTTGAAAGTTTATATTAAACTTGCTAATGTAAACCACGATGTAAATACATATACTACTCGTCAATTAAATTTCCGATTACTCTTTTCACAGATTAGTTTATTTTATTAGTTTTAACATGATTTAATAATCTGAAAAACATTATAGAGTTAGTATAAAAGTAATAATAAAGCTTACGTGTCTAACTGGGTGTGTAGAGTTATTCAGCACCAATTAATTGTGCTAAATTGAAATATTATTAGTTTTCTTATATATAAGAAGTATTTTGGTTATTAAAAATTAATAGTTTTCTATCCTAATATTAACAAATATTAAGATGTTTTATACACAAGTTAAAGAACACTCTGCAGGACTGATATTTTTTATTCCTCGTTCTCTTCTGCATCTTGCTCTTGCAATATGTTGTACCTTTTTTCCTCCAATGAATCCATTATATTCTTTATTTCCTGCCAGTTTTTGCGACCTTGTTTTTCAAAACCACATCCTGGAAAATAAAAAGTTCTCTCATGCGGAATTGGATACATTCTACAAAGCTGCGGTCTGTCCTCATGGATTCGGCAACCAAATTTTTCACCCAATTGACCAAGAAATTTACAATGAAAAAAGCCAACTTTTGAGTCTTTACCAAATGTCTCATAAATCATTTCCACAAACTCAGGAGCTACTTTTTTAGCGTCTTCAGCTGCTTCATAAGGTTGAAAAATTGTTAAAAAATCCCTTGCTCCAAGCACTTGAGACTCTTCAGCATCTTTGCTGCTAGCAAGCTCTTTTACTTCTTCATAAGACAGTCCGCCTTTGAATGTTGCTATTTTACAACAATTGCCACACATATGGCATAAATGTTGAGGAAGCTTAAATAGGTTATTAACTCTCTCCAATATATCAGACATTTATTTTCTCCAAGTTTATTATTACCAAAAAAGAGATCCGTATTTTTCCCAAGGTTCAATTTTTTTCAATAGCTTTTCTCTTAATTCTTTTACCGTCAGATTTTGCCCGGGAACTATATCATCATCATTACTGTAAATAGATTCAATCCTTTGCAGATATTCTTTTATATATCTTACAGAACTTTTTGTTTTTTCTCTTTCTTCAAACTGCCACCCTTCAAAGCCACATCCTGGAGGCATTAAGGACCATCCATGCCTTGGAGCAACTCTACAACAATAAGGTCGCGTCTCGTATACTGAACAAAGTCCATCTTTAGTTACATGAGGACAGTAGTAAAAGGAAATTTTATTAATATCAAAATCTTTATTAAGAGAAAGCTCTCTTATAACTTGCTCAACTTGCTCAGGTACAACTTTTCTGGCTTCATCTATGCTGGGGTAACGCTTGAAAAATTCAACAAAAACCCACGCTTCTTCTTTACCTTCTTTAGCCATTTGTTCAAGTTCTTCATGCGTCCTGCTAGTTGTAATAGACTTACAACACCTACCGCAAGTATCACAAAGTGCTTGTGGCCTATTGACGGTTTCTTTAAACTGCTTATCAAAATTTTCAAATTCGTTTGTTTGACCCTGGTCCATATTTTATACCTAATGCTTATTTTCCTATTGGAATATTTATACTACTCATAAATCAATATAATTATAAGACAGTAAAAGTTTATGAACTATACATGTTTTACACTACTTAAATGCCAAATAAATTATTCGTAACCAGCTGTATATTACCCTGATACCGAGTTTCGGCAGTAACAACAAATTGAGCTATTGTTATTATATAGTTTCCATTATCTTCTAACTCCGGCAACAATGGCGAAGTGTAATCATAAATGTTATTTTTAATCTGATTTTGATTGAGCTTCAAGTGCTTACCATTATGCTTTATCTTTATACTTTTAGGCTCTGCCAACCAATTGCTCAAGTGCTCAGGCGAGATACCTTCTGATCCTTGATAAATTAAAGTAAAACCTGCTTGGCTTAATAAAGAACCATGACCTTTTGGAGAAAAACGCAGTAAAGATTCAGGAGGTAAATCTAAAAAATCCACACCTTTATGACTATTTGGATTCATATTTCCAAGCTTATAATGAAGCCTGTTTTTATTGGGTGTGACTATTATCCAGATTCCATTGTTTTCTAAATTTTGTTTTATGCAAGTTATAAGAGAATTAATATTTTCCGTATAGTTTTCCAAATTTAATGTTGCAATCACTCCGTACTTTTGAGGGTAATCATTTGGGAGTGAGTATTTTAATGAATCAATCTGCTGAATATTAGCATCGTTAAATTTTAAGCCTGCACTTGGGCTTAAGACTAAACCGTATGCATTATAACCCAATTTTTTTGTATTTTGAATAAAATAATCTGTTTTACAGCCAATTTCTAGCAGGTTAGTTTTATTTGGTTTTAGTTTTAAAAACTCTAAAACCTTTTTGTATCTGCCAGCACTATCTTGCACTTGATTTAATTCAATATTTACATCTTTTAGATTAATACAGAACTCTGTTTCGCACTGAGCGCATGTTATATATTTAAAATCTTTTAGCCTATCAGTTAGCTCTGCTGAATTTGGGGTGCCACAAATAGGACAGTTAATTTTTTGCTGCAAATCATTAAATTTTTCTTTTTCTAAAGCTTTTAATTTTCTTAAAATTAGGCTTATATCAAGGTTTTCGCTATAAACACGGTTTAATTCATCAATATCATCTGCGTCCTTGCTTACAAACTTACCTTTTAACTTATCTGAACCAATGTTTATCCCGCCTACCAACGGATAATATTTACAACGGCTTTGCGGCAATAATGTTGCAAATATAACATAAGTTGGTATGTTAAAAGCATCTGCTACATGATAAACCGATGTATCAACCGTTATAATTGCATCCATTTGTGAAAGCAAATAAAGAAAATTCTCTGTGTTATTGGTGTATTCACCTAGTTCGATAAAGCGTTCGTGGTTATAGCTTAATTTAGAAAATGATATAATTTGATAATCTGATTTTTCAATTATATCTTCAATTATTTTATTTATAAATTCTTGTGGAATGCTCCTGATAGGATTCGAGGAAAGTGGATTGAATAATAATAACCTTTTACCACAAGACTTTAGAGCACTTACTAGCAAGCTTAGTTCTTTTTTTGCTTTTGGGCTTACTTTTATAAAATTTCTTTTTTCACTGTCAGATATAGTTGAACTGTCTATATTAAGCCCTTGTAAAAAAATATCAATGATAGGCGTATCAATATTATCCTTAATATTATAGTCATGAAGCATTTCATTAAGCTCAACATAAGCATCATAGCCATTAAAAAATTCTTTCAAAGAAATCGGCAACTGGCATACTTTATTAACATAGTAAGATTGATCTAATATATATTTATAATTTTCTGAATCATCTAATAACAAGTCAAAAGAGACTTTATCAAAATAATTTAATAACTTACTATGATAAAGTTCCAAGGCCCGGCAAGCTCTTAGCATATCTCCCAGCGCTGAACTTAAAAATATTGCGATTTTTATCTCTTTTTTAACTAACAAAGGAGATATTTTTTCTTTAAAGTCGCATAGTTGAATTTTTTGCCCGTCAAATGCACCTATGTTTTTAGGAAAGTTGGGGTGAGCAATAATTTGGTCAGCTGCGGCTTTCGCATAAATACCAATAGGATTTTCTTTGCCTTGGTCTACAAGTTCTTTGTTTATTATTGAATGAATAACATTTGACAGATATATATTATGCAACTTAAACTCGCCTGTATCTTTTTCTTCTTGGGTCGGCGCAGTTAACTTGAATTTATATTTATCTCTTTTGGTTGTTGAATTTGTACCTTGGATGTATAAGTCTAGATTTATGTCTTCCGAAACAAAGAAAAATTGCATTTTACTATTCCCCATGCAGCTATTAGATCAGTATTAACAATTACTATTTTAATATTTTATTTTCGTTGTGTACAGTTTTTTTATAAATTTCTTCCAAGTAGATAT
Source organism: Candidatus Gastranaerophilales bacterium (assembly GCA_028277625.1). Classification (GTDB taxonomy): domain Bacteria; phylum Cyanobacteriota; class Vampirovibrionia; order Gastranaerophilales; family JANQFW01; genus JANQFW01. The sequence goes on from JANQFW010000009.1 coordinate 7,832, forward strand.
TCTGGCAAGCACAAGCATTATTGATAAAATAGTGATAACAAGCACTGCATAAGCTCTATGCTCATTGCTGCCTTTATCAATCAAAGCTATTGAACCGGCACAGATACATATTGTGTAAAGTGTTAATACAGTTTGATTTTGAGAAAATCCCGCTTTTAAAAGTTTATGATGAATATGTTCTGCATCTGCCTTAAAAGGATTTTTGCCTTTGTAAAGCCTTCTAAATGTAGAATAAGAAATATCTAAAATAGGTACCGCTAATATTAAAATAGGCATTAATATTGTTGCTGTCACTGTTTTTAATACACCTGTTACAGACAATGCTGCTAACAAAAAACCGGAAAATAAAGAACCTGAGTCTCCCATAAAAATTTTGGCCGGATAAAAGTTATAAACTAAAAAGCCCATCATTGAGCCTGCCAATAACGCAGCAATAAATGCACTGTCCGGCTGGCCTGTATAATAAGCTACAACACCCAAAGTTACTGCACTTATAGTTGTTATACCTCCTGCCAAGCCATCTACGCCATCAATAAAGTTTACTGCATTTGTAATACCCACCAACCATAGCATTGTAAATGGAAAGCTTAAAATACCTAAAGATACAATCTCAGCATTTATAGGGTTATACAAGGCTTCAACCTTTACTCCTAGTAAAAATGCAACAACTGCAATACAAATTTGAGCATACAACTTAGTGCGGGCGTTGAGATTTTTTATATCATCAACTATACCCAGCAAAAACATTAGAGAACCGCCTATAATAATTCCCCAGAAGCCATGAGAAAAATCGATAAAGTCTGTAGTATATATAAACCAAAGCAGAGCTGCTATTGAAGATATCCAAATTGCAACTCCGCCTAGTCTTGGTATTGGTTTTTTATGAATTTTTCTATTGTTAGGTACATCAACCAGCCCCTTTTTAAAACATAATTTTCTAACTAAAGGAACTAAAATTACTGCTAACACAAATGTAAGTAAAAAAGCTGTCATATGAGGTTGCATATAGCTAATAATTGCTTGTACCCTCCAAAAATTTTATATATTTTACGCTTCAGTGTTTATTATTACACTAAACACTATCTGGATACAATGGGTATTTTTTCGTTAATTCCAGCGACATTTGTTTTAGCTCTTGTAGTTTTGTTTTATCATCAGAATTTTTAGCGGTTTCTGCTATGATTTTACCTACAATTTTCATATCTTCTGTAGTGAAACCTCTTGTTGTCATTGCAGGAGAGCCAAGTCTTACTCCACTTGTAACAAAAGGACCCTTAGGATCATCAGGGACAGTATTTTTATTTGCAGTAATATTAACCTCTTCAAGTACATTACTGATTTCTTTTCCTGTTTTATCAAGTCTTCTAAGGTCTAATGTCATTAAGTGATTATCAGTACCACCGCTTACAACATCAAGGCCATTTTCTATAAGCGAGTCAGCTAACGCTTTAGCATTATCTATAACTCTTTGGCTATAATCTTTAAATTCAGGCTTTAGTGCCTCACCAAATGCAATGGCTTTTGCGGCAATTACATGCTCCAAAGGTCCGCCTTGAGTTCCTGGAAATACAGCTTTATCTATACCTAAAGCATGTTCTGCATCACATAAGATTAACCCGCCTCTTGGCCCTCTTAATGTTTTATGAGTGGTGGTTGTAACAAAATGCGCATGTCCTACAGGAGATGGATGGAGACCTGTTGCTACCAAGCCGGCTATATGTGCAATATCTGCCAACAAGTATGCCCCAACTTTGTCAGCGATATCCCTAAATCTTTTAAAATCTATAATTCTTGGATAGTTACTTGCCCCGCAGATGATAAGTTTAGGCTTGTGTTCCAGTGCCAATTTTTCAACATCATCATAGTCAATATAACCTTGCTCATCTAACTTATAGCTTGCCACATCAAAATATAATCCGCTAAAGTTAACAGGTGAACCGTGTGTTAAATGTCCACCATTAGACAAGTCCATTCCTAAAATTTTATCCCCGGATTTTAATGCGTATAAAAATACTGCCATATTTGCTTGAGCACCACTATGGGGCTGCACATTTGCGTGATCTGATCCAAATAGTTTTTTTGCTCTTTCTTGAGCTATTATTTCTATTTCATCAACAACTTCACAACCATTGTAGTATCGTTTTTTAGGCTTTCCTTCTGCGTATTTGTTTGTTAAAACAGTACCCATTGATGCCATTACTGCTTCTGATGTAAAGTTTTCACTTGCTATAAGCTCAATGGTGTTTTGTTGTCTTTCTAATTCTTTTAAGATTAAATCTGCTATTTCAGGATCTGTTTGCTTGATTTTATTTATTTCCATTTCTTTTCCCTTAACCTTCTCCCTAACTTTTAAGTAGATGATAAAAAACTTCTTATTCCTTACTTACTACTCTTTTTTATATTTATTTTAGATTTTTTCACAAAAATTACTTTACTAAAACCGTTTTTTTATTTTAAATTAAAATAATTTACTTATTCTTAATATTTATTCTTTAATCGCTAGTAATTGAGCTATTTAGACTATTACACACATTTTTGTATTTTTATTTTTTCAATTTTTAATATAAAAAAAAATTGCTCTTATTTTTTAATATTGATAATATAGAAGTGTATACAGTAAAATAATATTCTTAAGAAAAATGACAAAATCAGTAAAAATAGAAATATCTAATGACATCCTAGGAATGGAAGAGGCTTTTCAGACTCTGGATAATATGCAAGCGCAGCAGATAGTAGCAAAAGAGCTGGGCAAGCGAATTGTGATTCAATATTATATTAATGAGTTTGAACTCTTTCCTAACACTGAAGACTTTAATGTTCAGGTGATATTTAAACAGTTTTGTAACAAGTATAAAATTACAACTGATGAACAATTGGAAAGATATTTAAATTTTATAAATCAGTCAAAAGAACATTTTTTGCAGGGACTAGTTTATGATGAACAGCTAAAACGCTTAAAAAGTGTAGTAGTAACCGATGAAATTGTTAGTGAGCAGTTTATAAAATACAAGCATGGGCAAGAAACTGTATTATTTGGCATAATGAGGGCAAAAAATTTAAGTCTTGCAAGAGAGTTATATTACAGGCTTAGAGACGATAAGCTAGACTTTCATTATCTTGCAAAAGAATATTCTATAGGTCATGAAAGCCAACAGTGGGGTATTATGGGCCCGGTGCATGTTTCTAAAATAAACCCTGAGATTAGACAACATCTTGAGCATCTTGAAGATGGTGAATTAAGCGAGCCCTTTACTACAGACGGTAAAGCTTATTTGATTGTAAGGCTTATTAGGTGGTATAAAGTTCAACTAAATGACGCTATTAAGATAAAGCTAAAAGAAAGCATGTTTGATGAATGGTTGTACCGCCAGATGAACTTATTAGGTTTTAATCTTGTAGAGGACTAAATATTTTTGAGCAGATACAATTTTTTTGTTACTATATTTGTGTAGTACTTGCATAGTTAACAGGGGTAAAAATATTAAACATGAAAGAATATATTTTAGGTATAGTTGAATATTTTGAAGGATTGGGTCCGTTTGGTTTAGGTTTAATGGCTTTTTTAGAGTCAAGTTTTTTTCCGATACCTCCTGATTTACTATTAATAGCAATGAGTTTAACTACACCTCAAAAAGCACTTTTATTTGCGTTAATTTGTACAATTTTTTCTGCATTGGGTGGTGGTTTTGGCTACTTACTGGGTAAGTTCGGCGGTAGACCTATTTTTAATAAAATTTTTAAAAATAAAGAGCATTATCTTGAAAAAGTTGAAGGCATGTATAAAAAATACGGTGTCTGGGCCGTATTAGGAGCTGCATTTACTCCAATACCTTATAAAGTCTTTACTATAGCCAGTGGCATATTTTCAATGAATTTTCCAGGCTTTATGATAGCAAGCGTTATTGGACGTGGTGCCAGATTTTTTATTGTAAGCTCTGCGTTAATGATATTCGGTCAGACAATAAAGTCTTACCTGGAATTTATAATAATAGCTATAACTGTTTTATTAGGTGGCTTCTATTGGCTGGTTTATAAGAAAAGGCACAAGCTGTACCAATCTTAAGATAAGCGTATTAATCAAATGCATTAATATCAAAATTCTGCAAAAAGCTGCATCGAATTTTAGAATCTGTTACTAAAAACAGAATTTCTTTTAATTTATATTGCCAAAATAATTTAAAACGCTTGAAAACAAAATCATCAAATTTAAGAGTAACATAATTGGTTTCTGAACTTAAGTATGAATCTAAAAAATTGGTCATAAAGGCTTTTGTTGTACGATTTTCCATATTATGCTTTTGAAAATAATCTTGCATAGTGCTTATTAAAGCAGAATATAAATTTGTGTGAATCAACATATCATTTATTTTAAATCTTGCCAACTTTTTAAGTAGCATATTTGTTGATTCAATTACTTCTTTGGAATAAATATGATTATAGATATTAAATGTTTCAGAAATCTTAATATATAGCTTATCGCTTATTTCTTTTGGGGTCTTATTATTTGATTCTAAAATTTGATCTAATATTGCTTTTTCTGATAGTTTATAGTGCATTTCAAGTGGATTAAGCTCTTTTACTACTATTAATTTTTTATATTTTAATTCCAGTAATGCATTTTCTTGCTCAATACTATTTAAAAAAGTAGCCTTCTGAATGGCATTTGGGGTTGGTACAGGTAAAAAATCATTGTTATAATTAGAGAGGTTACTACTATGGTTATGACTACTTTTTAATAGGTAAGAATATAGTATAGCACAGTTTAGCCCTAGCTTCGAGGCAATTCTTTTATTAATAACAATGTTGTCTTCTTCTGCTAAAAAATTATCTAGGTCAATGTATGACTTTAGCTTTGTAAAAACTCTGTTGTTTTCTATTAAAAAAGTAACATGATCGATTATAAGCATAATTGTTTCTATATCATGCGTTAAAAGAACATGTTTATCACTAACATAGTCGACTTGCACAAGCCCTGTTAAGTCTTCTTTATATCTCATTGGAAATAGATATGTGGACTTTGAATTATAGTTATCAAAAATACATGCCAGATCAGGATCATACAAGGTATCTGTTAATTTTTTAACATTTGGTATGCAAATAGGTAGCCCCTTTTTAAGATGCGGAAAATATTTTTTAGAGAAGTCTTTAGGCAAAATTAAGGGCTCTGTTTGAGCCTCAGCTGATTGACAATGAACTACATCTTTATCATAAAAGCATTGCATTGTTTCTGAATCAATAAACCTTATTAGGCATTTATCGGACTTTATCAGGCTGGATATATCTTTAGCCAAGATTTGTTTTAACTCATTAATATCATTTATTTTTTTAAAATTTTTCAGGACTTTTTTAACTATTTTTTTTCTTTCTTCTTCTTGCTTAAGCTCATTGTTCAGTTCTTTATTTTTTACTACATAATATGCATGCTCAATAACTGCCTGTATTTGTTTTATGTCCTCAATATTCCACTTACTATATTCTCTTTTATCAACAAGCAGTAAAATTCCACAGATTTTTTTTTCCATTTTTATTGGTACAAAAAGAGCTGTTTTAATATTTGATTCTTTAATAAAGTTTATTAATTCAGCTGGTGTGGATTCGCTATCTTTGTCTGTGATTATAAAATGACTTTTTTCCTTGAGGTAATTAGAAGAATATATTTTAATGAACTTGACTATAGACTCTTCGTTTCTTAAGAAATTCTGGCCGTAAACAGATTTTAATTCATACAAGCTTGTAGATTGCTGTTTATCTATATTAAACAGACAGACACCATCATTATGAAAGTAGTCTTTTAATTCTTCGACTATATCATTTAGCGCCTCTTCGGTTACTAAATTATTGCGAATTTTGTCAATTATTTTAAAGTATAAATTACTATAATTTTTCATAATACTATTAATTGAATTAAACTAACTAAATTGCATAAGATCAATTAAATTATATCTAAAAAAAACATATATATCAACACTATTTATTATTTTATAGCTAACTTTATTTTTTACTTCAAATAAAAAACCTATTTATCAGATTTGTTTTTTTTCCAGATTTTTTCGTGGTATTTGGAAAGGCCTGTATTAAAAATATTATTCAAATGAAATCTGCCAGCTTGCTCTTGTTTCATTTCGCTATAGCCTAAATAGTCCTTTATTTCTGAAGTTAAAACTTCTAGTTCTTCAACTTTCTTTAACTTGCCTTTTTGGGCATAAGAGACTTCTCCGGTTTCTTCTGAGACAACAATGCATAAGCAGTCAGCAATTTCACTCATTCCTATGGCAGCTCTATGACGTGTGCCATATTTCCAGCTTAAATTAGGATCTTCTGTCAGGGGAAGTAAAACGCCTGCGGCGATAATTCTATCTTCGTTTATTACTATTGCGCCATCGTGCAACGGTGTATTAGGGTGAAATATTGTTAAGATTAACTCTGTGCTAATAATAGAGTCTAAGTTAATTCCTACATCCAGAAAACTTTCTGAGGCTTGATTTTTTTGTAGTACAATCAGTGCACCTGTATGAGACTTGCTTAAATATTTAATGGATTCTGAGAAATCTTTAATTATAAGAGTTATATCTGATTTTTTATCATTAAAGATAGGCTTTCTTAAAAAACCTTGTTGCCCTAAGTATCCAAAAAGCCTTCTTAATTCCGGCTGAAAAATTACTACAATTGAAAATATAACAATATTAACAACGCTCTCTAGTATTTTTCCCAGAATTTGAAGTTTGAACAGCTTGCTTAAAAGCAGTGCCAGAAATAATATTAATATACCTTTAAGAAGCTGTTCCGCCTGGGTGCCTGTTATCAGTTTATAAAATTGATAAATGATTGCTACAATTACCAGTATCTCTAAAATATTAATGTAATTTAGAGATACCATTGTTTCTGAGAAAGATTCCGTTAAAAATTTAGGAATTGTACCAATCACTACATTGAACCTTCAAGAGTTTTTGATGTTAAGCGTTTAGGGATTCTGTCAAGAGAAATTATATTTTCGTATGTCTCTCTTTCTATTATAACATCAGATTGACCTTTATGTACTAATATACATGCAGGTTTTGGAACTCTATTATAATTGCTGGCCATTGAGTAGTTATAAGCCCCTGTGCTTAAAAAGCATATTACGTCTCCAGGATCAATAGTCGGTAAGTTCACGTCTTTTATTAAGATATCACCTGATTCACAGAATCTGCCTGCTATTGTGATAACTTCTTCAGGTTTATTGTTTGCTTTGTTTGCAACAAGTGCTTTGTATTGAGCTTGGTACATTGACGGTCTTGGATTGTCAGACATGCCGCCATCTACTGCAACATATTTTCTACCTTCCGGTACTTGCTTATAACTGCCTGCCGTATATAATGTAACACCGGATGTAGAAACTAAGCTTCTTCCGGGCTCTACAATTAGAGTTGGTGGATTTATTGAATGTTTTTTAATATTTTCGTTTAAAGAGTTGACTATAACTTCGGAAATTTTATAAATTGAAGGTGGGTCATCGTCTTCTGTGTATTTAATGCCTAAGCCACCGCCAATATTCATTTCTTCTAATTCTATATCAAATTTATCTTTAATATAAGCGAATTGCTCTGCTACAATACCTACTAAATCGTGATAAACTTGCGTTTCAAATATTTGAGATCCTATATGCGCATGGAGACCTACTAGTTCAAGATTTGTGTATTCATCTTTAATTAATTCTACTGCTTCGTCAAGTTGAGTTAAGTCAAAACCAAATTTACTGTCTAGGTGACCTGTTTGAATATACTCATGTGTGTGGCATTCTATGCCCGGAGTTATTCTTAGTAAGATTTTTACTGTTTTACTGTGATACTTTGCAATATTATCAAGTATTGCAAGTTCCATAAAGTTATCAACAGTTATTCTGCCTACACCAGAGTCTAGTGCTAACTCTAGTTCATCCATTGTTTTGTTATTGCCGTTAAAGTATAAGTTTTCCATTTGGAAACTTGACTTTAGTGCTGTATATATTTCTCCGCCAGAGACTACGTCTATGCCTAAGCCTTCTTCTTGCATAATATGACATATTGTTTTTGTCATAAACGCTTTGCCTGCAAATAGTACTTTTGTCTTTTTGTAGGAAGAAAAAGCATCTTTATATTGTTTACAACACTGTCTTATTGACTCTTCATCATAAACAATCAGTGGTGTACCGTATCTTTCTACCAATTCTAAGGTATCACATCCACCAACCTCCAGGTGATTATCTTCATTTATCTTTGCGGTATAGGGTAACATAGACTGGTTAATAGTTTCTGACATTTCTTTCTCCTTAAAATAGTCGTAGGATCTATATAAATTTTTATTAAATAATAAATTTATGTTAATACTTCTCTATCTTTATTTTATCTCATGAAATCTATTATATAAAAAATAAATTATTTGTTAAACATAAGTTTTTCACAATGCTGACTATAAACTAATCACAAAAAAGACAATGATAACTACCCTTTTGCTAAGCAAAAAGTTGCCACTGTCTTAAATTATCTTTAATTTTTAGATATAAATCCGCTAATAATGAGGTTTTTTCTTATTAAGTTCCTCTTTTTTATTACTATTTATGTCTACTATATTATTATTTGCACTATTATATTCGTCTTTTATAATACTTTCTTTTTTATCATCTTTAAAAATACTGGTCTCGTCTGCTGAGGCACTATTAGCCACCTTGGCAACAACAGGTATTTCTTTATAAGTCTTTATATTTAGCAGTTTAGCACTAGAGCTGTTTTTCACAAGTTTATACTTGCCCAGCTTAAAGTTATCCAGCTTATCCCAAGCATTGAGATACAGAGAGTGTTCTTTTACCTCTTGTTTTGCTTCTTCCCAAGCTTGTTCTATAAATTTGTTTTCTTCTATGGCGTTAATTTTTCTCTGTTTACGCCTCTTAGCTTTGTATATTCTTTCTTCTCTGTCGCGTTCCTTACAATCTTTGTAATACTCATAATGCTCATTATACATTTGTTCTTCTTTTTCCGGGGTTGCAGGCTCGTCTTTCCAGGTTTCGTAACTGAAATATTTGATCTCATCTTTTTTATACGGGTCATAATACTTGTTACGAGCTAGTCTTAGGTAGACGTCCTTTAAACAAATATTATGCTTAACTTTTTCCAATTCAAACTGGGATTTGCGCACGCAGCGAACTTTATAAAGCAATTCTTTGTGTGCGTCTATTATTCTAATCAGAGGATTTTCTGAAAAACCCTCATGGTAAGGCGGGTAGGAGATATCTTTAGTATCTGAACTTGGGCAATCTTTTGGTATCGGTAGATGGACAATTTCTTTAACATCACTGTATCCAACCTGGTCCGGGACTTGATCCATAAACAAGTCTTGATTAAATTGTATTTGCTTTAGTTCAGACAATATTTTTTTAGTAACATTTGTTAGTTTTTTGAATAGTCGCTCGCTTTGCGCGGTTTCTTCGGGTAATTCGTATTCATTTATTGACCAGGGTCTTAGTACCACAAATTCTGTGGGGAATTCAATTTTAAGCTCTGCAAAGTCGCGCAGCATTAATGGAAATATATCTGACCATTTATGGTAATTATCAAATTTATC
>JANQFW010000064.1 GCA_028277625.1 Candidatus Gastranaerophilales bacterium
TAAAATTGGCATAAGTCCCGTCTCTTCTTTATTCACTCAATAGAAAAGACGAGATTATTTTATTTTTGTGTCCTTAGCTTGAGGTGCTAATTACTGTTTAAGCCTAAGTCTGCAGAATTATCTATCTCGTGTGTAACTCTAGAACTGCCGTTAGCAACTTCATCATGCGACTCTGTATAAATAATTCTTTTGAATGCGTCTGTGTCAAACCTGCTGTATAAAGCATCTTTTATAGCATACATATTTCTGTGATTATCGTCTGATGAGATTATGGCTTCTCTTACAGGGTGAACGAAGTTTGCACACCATTGACTATCAAAACCTGCTCCACCATCCCAGCCCGGCTTTGTTAAGTAGTTATTATTTCTTAGATCCTCTGCTATTGTAATTTTCCATGGCTGTCTTGATTTTATTTCTGCGTTTACCCATTGCATTAAGCTCCAGCCCGCAGGTATATCATTACCGGCATCGTTGTCATTTCCGTTTTTACTTCTGATAAAGGCTGTTGCATCCCATCTTAAGCCGTCAATGCGAAATTCTTCAAGCCAGAATAAGACATTATCTCTAATAAGTTGTCTTACTTCGCCTCTACCATAATCAGGGCGAGTATCTCCCCATGGTGTCTTTGATTCTGAGTCATTATAAAAATAGATGCCGCCCTTGTCATGCCATTTTTTCCATCCGTCAAACTGCCATAAGTCAAGATCACCAGGTCCAAAATGGTTGTAGACAACATCCATTAGAACTGCTATTCCACTTTTGTGAGCTTTGTCTATAAATTCTTTTAATTTTATAGGTCCGCCGTAATCACCTTCTATTGCAAATATATCACAGGGGTTGTACCCCCAAGAGTATGCTCCTGGGAATTCTGAGGAGGGCATAAGCTCAATTGCATTGATACCTAAATTTTTTAAATGAGGAAGTCTGCTTATAGCCGTATCAAGATTACCCGGCATGTTGTCGTTTCTTTGTTGGTCATTAAATGTGCCTATGTGCATTTCATAAATAACAAGTTCATTCCAAGATGGCATTTGGAAGTCATTACATGTCCATTCATAGTTGAGATCACATATTACTGAATTCTTATGAGTTTTGCTGACTCTTTTGGTGTACGGATCTCTTTTCCATGAAATATTAGAATCACTATCTTTTATTACAAATTTATATTTATCTCCAACAACTGCATGGTTTACGTCTGCTGACCGGTAGCCGTTGCCTTCGCTAAATAGAGGATTTTCTTCTTTATTCCAGTTATTAAAACTTCCTGCAACTGAAATTTCTTGTGCATACGGAGCCCATACTCGAAATGTTGTACCGACATCATTTCCTTGTTTATAAGGTACAGCTCCCATACCCGCTTTTGTAGAAGGTCCTGTTGACTGCTTTTTTGACAAAATAACCATCTAAAATCTCCTTTTTTGAAGTCTATCACACGCGTTCTCAACTAAAATCTTTTTTCCCTAAATAGGTATCAAAAATTTAATAAGCAATTTATGTAAATAATGACAGCAACAAATATAAAAATCAAACCAGCAATAATTAGTATAATTTTAAAATATTTATAGCAGATAATATAGATATGCAAAAAAAGACAATGATAACTGCCCCTTCGCCAAGCGAAAAGTCTCTCATTGTCTTTTTTTAATATTTAATTTAAAGCTACTAATAATGAGGCTTTTTCT
>JANQFW010000088.1 GCA_028277625.1 Candidatus Gastranaerophilales bacterium
TGATTTTTTATACATCGTATACTTAAATTAATAATCAATATTTTTTATTAATTTAAGTAACTTTTATTAATATTAATTTTTGTAAAAATAAAGAGTTCAGCACGATTAAGGCTTGAACTCTTTATTTTTTATTTTTCTAAATTATTTATTCTTCCTGATTTGCTGTTTCGTCTTTTGCAGGTTCTTCTTGAGCTTGATTTTTAAATTCCTCTGGAGCATCTTCCCTGTCAGGATTCCAACGAGGTAAATTCATTTGTTTTCTTATTATACCTATACCTACGTGAACACGCCATTCGTCAACTTTTAATTGTTTTGCAATTATTTTATGGCAACCTATCGGAGGTAATGGCAATAATGGTGTATACAAGTTTTCAATCGCCATTAATTGCTCAGGAGATACTGCCAACTTTCTTTTTGGATAAGGAAGTTTTGGCAAATTCATTTTTTGTCTTATTAAGTTTATTCCGAAAAATACTTTATTTGGTTCTAGCTCGATATCTTTACCAATTACTTCATGAGCATCAGGATTTGGTAAAGGTAGCATTGCTTTATATAGCTTTTCTATTTCAGCAACTTGCTCTTTGCTTATTAAAAGACTTCTTTTAGGTCTTTGTTGTTGGCCGCCTCTAAAGCCGCCGCCACCTTGTGGTCTTCTGAATCCGCCACCGCCTTGCGACCTGTTTCCATAACCGCCTTGTTGTGGTCTTCTAAATCCACCGCCTTGTGGCCTATTTCCGTAGCCACCTTGCTGCGGTCTGTTTCCATAGCTGCCTTGTTGTGGCCTATTTCCGTAGCCACCTTGTTGCGGTCTGTTTCCATAGCTGCCTTGTTGTGGTCTATTTCCGTAGCCACCTTGTTGCGGTCTGTTTCCATAGCTGCCTTGTTGCGGTCTGCTTCCATAGCTGCCTTGTTGCGGTCTGCTTCCATAGCTGCCTTGTTGTGGCCTATTTCCGTAGCCGCCTTGTTGCGGTCTGTTTCCATAGCCGCCTTGTTGTGGTCTGTTTCCGTAGCCACCTTGTTGATTTGACCGTCTAAAACCACCACCTTGTTGTCCATCACCATGACCTTGATTTGGTCGTCTTTGAGGATAACCGTCTTGGCCTGACTGGCGTGATCCACCTGAATAAGAATCTTTTCTGTCTTGTTGCGGTTGTTGCTGTTGAGGCTGCGCATCATTTCCTATTGATTGAGATGTTTTTTCTGGCAGTAAAGGCTTCCTGTCTGGATATAGACAGGATGGACATATTACTCTTTTGGGATTTTTTGTCTCGAATTCAGCGCCGCACTTTGAACACTTATTTACATACATATTTTATTCAGCCCCTTGTAAAATTGATTGGCAAGGATTTTTTTAGTTTTTAAAACTTCTCTCTCCCACCAATTACCTTGCTACAATCCTATAATCACTACTAACCTATAATTATTTAATTCATACGTATACTCAATTTATAACTAGTTTAATTATAATATAGCACAAAAATTATTCTAACTGTTAATTTTCAATATTTAATTGCACTAAAATATTGGTATCTTTTTCAAGTAATATGATGACATAAAACTTTAGTTTTGACTAGTGTTTAAAAATAATAATTAAAAATATACTTAATAAATTTTAATAAATTATCTTATTATTAATTACAAAATTAATATACTGCTCATAAATTAAATTTCAGATTACTCTTTTCAAAAGATTAGTTTACTTTAGTTAGTTTTAACCCGATTAAATAATCTGAAAAGTATTTAGATTTAGTATAATTAATTTTGTTTATTTTATAATTTTTCTGGAGAAATTTAGTCTTTACGAAATCGGTATTTAAAAATTATGAATAGATTTAAAGTAGATATAAAAAATTTAAAACAAACAGAAGAATTAGCTAAAAAGCTTGCATTCATTATAGAAAAATACAATGGTGGGCTTTTATTTTTATATGGAGATATAGGAGCAGGAAAAACAACCTTTGTTAAATTTTTAGCTAAATATTTAGAGATACAGGAAAAAGTTACGAGTCCCAGTTTTGTTATTTTAAATGAATATCATTCTGGTAAAGTAAGTCTTTATCACTTTGACTTGTATAGGTTAGAAAAAGAGGGTATTTCATCTATTATTGACGAAATACAGGAGTATACGGAAGATGATAACTCTTTAACCATTGTTGAGTGGGCAAGTTATTTTCAGGATAAATTGCCAGAAGAACGTATAGAAATAACTATTGATTATGCAGAAGAAGAAACCAGAGTTTTTTCTTTTAATGCCTTTGGAGCAAAAAGTAAACAAATCTGTGACGAGATTAAGGGGTAATAAATAGAAATATAATTTTTATTACAAAAAAACGCCCACGAATTGATTTGTAGGCGTTTTTTATTTGTTTATTTAATTTATCTATTAATTATCTTCTTGTTCTTGGTTATTTTCAGTGTTTTGAGCTTGCTCTTGATTTTCTTTGGATTTTTTATTTAAATCTTTGATGCTTAGCCCAATTCTATGTTCTTGTGGAGTGAAACGCTTTATTAATACAGTTATTTCCTCACCTAATGTTAACACTTCATATGGGTTAACAGGTTCATTTGACATTTCAGCAGCAGGTAAAAGAGCTTCTACGCCAGGGAAAATATCAATAAATGCGCCAAAGTTTGTTATTTTATTAACTTTACCTTTGATAACTTCTCCCTCGCTAAATTGACCTTCAATTTTAACCCAAGGATTTTCTTCCATTCTCTTAAGGCTTAAGCTAATTCTGCTTAGTTCAGTATCAATTTTTAGAACTTTAACTTGAACAGTTTGACCGAGTTTTAGTACATCAGAAGGATGCTTCACTCTCTGCCATGATATTTCAGAGATTGGTAATAGTCCATCAACTCCGTTAATATCAATAAATGCACCAAAGTCAGCAAGTCTTACAACTTCACCTTCTACAACCTGATGAACTTCTAATTCTGACATTACTTGAGCAATAATTTCTTGTCTTTTTTGTGCTAAAGCTTGTCTTTGACTTAATATAAGCTTATTTCTTTTTGGATCAGTTTCTAATATTTTAACAGGAATTTCTTGACCTATTAAGCCGTCGTGTGGCATACCGGTTCTAAGTTGACTTGCTGGTACAAAGCCTCTTAGTCCTAGAACTTCTACAATAACGCCACCTTTTACTAATGAAACTATTTTAGCTGTGATTGTTTCATCACTACTACGATATTCATTGAGTTGAGCCCAGCTTTTTGCAAGAGATACTCTTTTTAAGGAAAGTGTAATCTGACCTTCTTCATCTTCTTCTCTTAAGATATAAAATTCTCTTTTTTCGCCTATAGTTACAATATCTTCCGGCTTTTCAAAAGGCACATTAGAAAGCTCTCTAAAATACAAAACAGCTTCTGTCTTGCTGCCTATATCAACAAGCACAGAGTTTCTTTCAAACTTAACAACTGTTCCTTCAACCACATCAGCTATTCTAAAATTATAATCGTAAGATTCATTTAATAATTTTTCAAATTCACTTAAAGGTGCTTTTTCTTTAACGGCTTCTGTCACGAACTTAGTTCTCCTATTTTTTTAACAACTTCTTCAATAATAAATTCAGGAGTGGATGCCCCTGCTGTGATACCTGTTGAAAATGATTTTTCAATGGTATCTTTGTAATTATCCAGGTCGCTTTTGGTCTCGACATGGATGGTTTTTGTAATTTTTTGTGTTAATTCTGCTAAGTGAGTGGTATTTGCACTTGTTTTGCTGCCTACAACCACCATTAGATCAGAATTTTTTGCTAATTCATAAGCATGTTTTTGCCTTTTTGTTGTAGCAGAGCAAATTGTATTAAATACTCGTAAATGTTTAGAGTATTCTGCTATTAATGGCAATATCTGTTTGAACTTATCTATCTGTTGTGTGGTTTGAATAACAATGCCTATATTATTTGATTTTTTTATTATATCAAGGTAAACTTTTACATCTTCTATCGAAGATATAACTATTGCTTCATTTTGCGCAACTGTATCAGCATGAGCTTTGATTGCCAGTACTTCAGGATGATCAGCTCTGCCTATTATAATGACTTGATAATCCTGCTGGGCTAGCCATTTTGCTTTATCTTGAACTCTTTTAACATCAGGGCATGTTGCATCTATAATGGTGCATTCTTTTTGCTTAAGAATGTCCAGTTGCTGTGGTGTTATTCCATGTGTCCTGATGATGCAAAATCCATCAAGTTTTTCAGGTATATCATCTAAAGTTTGTATACCGTATTCTTTTAGTTTATTTATTGCCTGGTTATTATGGATTAATTGTCCTAGTATATAGACCGGTTCATCTGGATTTTCCAATTTTATCTTTATTGATAAATCTATAGCCCTTTTAACGCCATAACAAAATCCTGCATATTTAGCTTTTTTTATGTTTTTAGTTGTTTGGATCAGTATCCTCAACCCCTATCGTTAGAGTTTAATGATAATATTTATCTTTAGTTAAGTATAATTATCATCATCAATAAAATTTATATCATGTGAATGATTAAATTTCAAACAGTTTTTATAGAAAATTATATAAAAATACCACTTTTTATTAAATTCATGGAGCAAAGAAAGGATATCAATCATAACTAAAATGCTATATAATAACATATGGTAAATAATTCTAAAAATACTTTTCAGATTAACGAAATATGTTAAACTTAATAAAGTAACCTATAAGATAGTTTGAAAAGAATGATCCTAAACATAATTGATGAGCAGTAAAAATTGTCATTAAGTTGATTAAGGAGAGTAAATGTTTAAATTAGTAAATAAATATTTGTTAATTGTATTAATGTTTGCGGTTTCAATACAAGCTTATGCGGCGACTCCCGGAAATTTTTTAATTAACGAACATTTATCAAAGTACGGTTATTCCAGTGAAACTATAAGAATGGTTAACACGCAAACTGCAAGGTCAAATGGCAAGTTTGATAAAATACCTTCGAACCCGGGACTATTTGAAAGATTTTTACATAATTTGAATTGGGATCCCGACATTACCAGTTCTGTAGAAACATTTGGTGATAGACGTATTAAAATAAAATAGAAGTACTTTTAAATAGTAAAAAAAAATCACAAAAATAGCTGCCTTTTGACAGCTTTTTTGAATATATGATAATGATTCAATTAGAATGTTAAGAGGTACTAACTGTGTATCAAAATTTTATAGACTTTCTTGGGAAGGTATATATTTAACACATAAGCGCATTAAGAACATATTAACACTAAAGAGTAATATCAGTTTATTGAGTCTGATTATGCTACATTTATACATTTGGAAAGTTATGAAACATTTCTTCAATTAGTGCAAACACCAAGTTTTACAATGCTATTACAAAGTTTTTTAACTGCTGCTATAGAAATACCTGTACCGATATGTTTAATCATGGAGTATTAAAAAACACAGAATAAAGTACAAACACAGAACGACTCTAGGATCTCAATTGCTTTTAAAGCTGGAAAGGAAAAGGAACAGATAACAAATTTAAATTTAACCCCGCATTATCATATTAGCAAATCTGCTATATCTACTATTGATATTAAAAATAAAGCAGCACAAATGGTTAAGCATTTGCTTGATCCTGAATTTGGCAAAAAATTTATGGCAAATATTCAAAAAGAAACAGTTGACCCTGAGCTCAGGACGATGGTCGGGGACTTAATGAAACCTAAAGTGGGGAAACTGTTTATTCAAAAGCTGAATGAAACAATAGAAAAAGATGCCGTTATCGGCATCTTGTGCATTAGACGTTAATTCAGAAATAGATACCTATCTAGAAGATGACAGTGATACTGAAGAAAAAGAATATATAGAACCCATAGAAAATGGAGGTATAGGCCTATAATTAAGAGTTATAATTTGGAGAAAATAAGCTTATGCTAATAAAAAATCAACAATATACAAGTTTAAGACAAGCCACTTATTTTAAAGGAATTGATTCTGCTCTATATCTTACCTTTTTAATTAATCCTAATACACCAGGGAGTGCTAAAGCATACTCAACTAAAGAAAAGAAAATGATTGAGCTAGAAAAGCAAATAAAAAGTTATAATCCTACCTTGGAAAGAACAAAATATATTAGGTAGAATGGAATTAGGTAGTTCTTTAAAAGATGCAAATGAAAAATTAGATAAAATGATAAAAAAATCGGAAAAAGAACTGGCTAAGTACGAACCAAATAATAAAATTAATAAATTGGCTTAAAATTTTTTAAATATTATAAAAAAATAAGCCAAGTGTGAGCTGTAACTCTGTTACTGGATACTCGAATAAAGGGTTGATGGTGCAGGGTTATTTTTTGAAAATAATTATAAATATTTTTTGTTAATTCCTTGCTTTAAATTCGTGGCAATTTATTAATGTACATGATAAAACATATAAAGTAGGAAATTTATGAACTTATGGAGAAAATAAATTGATTACAGTTGAAGACGTTGAACACGTTGCAAAACTTGCAAGATTAGAATTAACAGATGATGAAAAGCAAAAGTTTACAGAGCAGCTTGATAATATCCTAGATTATTTCAATCAATTGGACGAACTTGATACAACGGGCGTAGAACCGCTTTCTCACCCTATACCAATATTTAATGTAATAAGAGAAGATTCTCCAACAGAATTTAATGAAAGGGAAATTGTTCTAAATAACGCACCGGAAGAAGAAGACGGATACTTTAGAGTACCTAAAATATCTGAGTAAAATAAAAATAAACTTAAGAACATATGAAACCAAAGGAATTAAGAATGACTAAGTATATATTTGTTACAGGCGGAGTTGTAAGCTCTTTAGGGAAAGGCATAGTTGCTGCATCACTGGGTAAACTCTTAAGGTCAAGGGGATATTCAGTTACTATACAAAAGTTTGACCCATATATTAACGTTGATCCAGGTACAATGAGCCCGTTTCAACATGGAGAGGTTTTTGTTACTAATGATGGCGCAGAAACTGATCTTGATTTAGGTCACTATGAGCGTTTTATAAATACAGATTTAGGCAAAGTAAATAACGTAACATCCGGTAGTATTTACTTAAGCGTTATAACTAAAGAACGAAAAGGTGATTATCTAGGCGCTACTGTACAAACAATCCCACATATTACAAATGAAATTAAAAGTAAATTAAAAGAAGCTTCTAAGAGCAAGCCTGACTTTTTAATTGCAGAAGTAGGCGGTACTGTTGGTGATATCGAAGGATTACCATTCTTAGAAGCGATAAGGCAGTTTAAAATAGAAGCTGGTTATGGAAACGCTTTATTTATACACGTAACTTTGTTGCCATACCTTGCTGTATCTGGCGAATTAAAAACAAAGCCTTCTCAGCACAGTGTAATTACACTTAGAAGTATTGGTATACAACCTGATATTCTAGTATGTAGGTCTCAGCAATCAATTCCAAAAACTGAAAGAAAAAAACTTGCTTTATTTACAAATGTTACACCAGAAGCAGTTATTGAATGTAAAGATTTAAAATCAATTTACGAAGTACCTTTAGCTTTAGAAACTGAAGGATTGGCTAATGAAGTTCTAAAAAGGCTTAATATGGATAATCCTCAGCCAGAAATGGGCGCTTGGGATGCACTTGTTAAGAAAATTGTTGAATCTGACAAGGTCGTTAAAATTGGTATTGCAGGCAAATATACAAAATTATCCGATGCTTATATTTCAATAGTTGAATCTTTAAAACATGCAGGTGCTGCAGAAAGTACAAAAATTGAGATTAAGTGGATATCTTCGGATGATTGTACAACTGAAGAAAAAGCAAAAGCAGCACTAGCTGATATTCAAGGTTTGATTATTCCAGGTGGATTTGGCTATAGAGGTATAGAAGGTAAAGTTAATGCAATAAAAGTTGCAAGAGAAACTAATTTACCTTTATTAGGACTCTGTCTTGGAATGCAATGTTCAGTTATTGAATATGCAAGAAATGTAGCTAATTTTGATGATGCTAATAGCTCTGAGTTTGAACCTGAATGCACGAATCCTATTGTAGATTTAATGCCTGACCAAGAAGGCTTTACAGACTACGGTGGAAGTATGAGGCTTGGTGAGTACGAGTGTCACTTGCAGCCTGGTACAAAAGTAAGAGAAATATATGGCCAAGATGTTATTTATGAAAGACATAGACATAGATACGAAGTAAACAATGACTATAGGGATGCCTTATCAAAAGCTGGCTTGGTATTTTCTGGTCTTTCACCTGATGGTAAGCTTGTGGAAATTATTGAGAATCCTAACCATAAGTTCTTTGTGGCTACTCAATTCCATCCTGAGTTTAAATCTAGGTTAGAAAATCCTCATCCGTTGTTTGTACATTTCGTAAGAGCAGCTTCTACAACAGAACTGCAAAAAACAATTTCTGACATAGAAGAATAAATTTTTAAAAAATTAAAAATAAAAGAAAATGCTGCCTTGTCTAAAAGGACGGTATTTTAGTATAGACAAAATGGTGAAGCTTAACAAAATCTTGACGCAATTTTTATTTCAAATTATTTTTATAATTACTATATTAATTGTAAAAATAATTGAGGTTAAGTATAATGACTAAAAAGATTTTTATTAGTTTTCTGTTTATTTGTTGTATTTCAGTATCTGCCAAGGCTCAAAATATTGTAATAAATGAAGCAGTATACAATCATACACCTGGCAGTGAGGTTATATTTGAACTAAAAGCAGATAAAATAAAAAAAGATAAAGCAGAAGGTTTAGTTAATCATAATCTACACTTAAAGCGAAAAAATATAGATCATTATAAAAATTTAAAAATTAAAATTGCAAATTAATCTTCAAACATTGATTAAAAAATTAAGAAGCAACCCCTGGCTAAAACTAAAGGTTGCTTCTTACGATATTTATATATTATTTTTATTGTACGGTTAGTTTCTTATAGTTTTTTCTTGCTTTTTTTGCAGCAGTGACCATATTCTCCAGAGCTTTAATTGTTTCATCGTAGCCTCTGGTTTTTAGTCCACAGTCAGGGTTAATCCAAAAGAGTTTTTTATCGATTACTTTAATTGATCTTTCTATAATGGTTTCTATTTCTTCAATGCTAGGAATTCTTGGGGAGTGAATATCATAAACCCCAAGGCCTATGCCATGAGTGTAATTTAATTGCTCAAAAGATTCAATGATTTCACCTTTGCTGCGAGATGCTTCGATTGAGATAACATCAGAGTCCATTGCATAAATGCTTGCAATGATTTCATTAAACTCAGAATAACACATGTGTGTATGAATTTGAGTTTCAGCCTGTACATCCTCATTTGTAATTTTGAAAGCTTTTATAGCCCAATCAAGATAGTCCTTTTGCTTTGCTTTTTTTAGAGGCAAACCTTCTCTAAATGCGGCTTCATCTATTTGAATAATTTTAATGCCAGAGCTTTCAAGATCTAGTACTTCTTCTTTTAGAGCTAAGGCTATTTGAAAGGCTATTTCTTTTTTTGAAATATCTTTCCTGAAGAAAGACCAGTTTAGTATGGTGACAGGTCCCGTAATCATGCCCTTTACTGTTTTTTCAGTAAGAGACTGGGCATAGACCACCTCATCAACAGTCATTTTTTTTGATCTAAAGACGTCTCCATAAATTATTGGAGGTCTAACACATCTACTTCCGTAGGATTGAACCCAGCCATTTTTTGTAAACGCAAATCCATCAAGCTTTTGACCAAAATATTCAACCATATCAGATCTTTCAAATTCTCCATGCACAAGCACATCAAGCCCTATGCTTTCTTGAAGTTCAATAACTTCTTTGATTTTATTTTTAATAAAAATATCGTAATCAGTTTTTGAAATTAATCCTTTTTTATAATTAGCTCTTATCTTTCTAATCTCAGTCGTTTGAGGGTAGCTGCCTATCGTTGTAGTTGGAAATAAAGGAAGATTTAGTCTCTCTTGTTGTTTTTGGCTCCTGTAAGCAAACCTTGCAAGTCTACCGATGTCATTTTCTTGAATTTTAGAAGTTTCTTTCAATACTTTTTTATTTTCAAAGTTTTTTTGAATCGATTTAATATTTTGGTAAGGTATTGCATTTCCCTTATTAATAATAGCTTTTAATGTATTTAATTCGTCTAGCCTTTGATCTGCAAAGGATAAAAGCTTTATTAATTCAGGCTGAAGATTATCCTTCTCTTTTTCAGTTGAAATTGGAAGGTGAAATAGAGGGCAGGAATTTGAAATAATCAGATCTGTTTGACCTGTGATATTAATTAACTCTTCTATTAATTCGGTTGTCTCTTCATAATTTACTTTCCATATATCTCTTCCTGAAACAACACCTGCAATAAGTTTTTTATTTTTAGGAAAACCATATTTTTTTACATTTTTAAGATTTTCATTATTAATAGTAAAATCAAGACCTAATCCATTTACAGGGAGTCTACTTACAATATCATGATAGTATGAAAGGCTTTCATAGTAAGTCTGAACGTGTATATCAAGGTGTTTTAAATTTTTTTTTATAATGTTGTAGCATTTAATGAGGTAGTCAATCTCTTTATCCTCTAGATCCAATACAAGCGCTGGTTCGTCTATTTGAATGGTTTTAACCTTATTTTCTTCTAGTTCTTTTAGAATTTCATTATATAGATTTGAAACTTCAAAAAGTAATTTAGCAAAATCTTTTCTTGGGTACCCCTTTGCTAGCTTTATAAAAGTAAAGGGGCCGATAATATTGGGGACTGTTTCAATTTTAAGGGTTTCCTTTGCCCACTTATATGACTCAAGTGGCCTGTTTTTTATAATTTTTAATTTCCCTTCTATTTCAGGTACTATATAATGATAGTTTGTATCAAACCATTTTGTCATTTCACTTGCAGCAGACTGTTTATTACCTCGTGCCATAGAAAAATATAAATCAAAATCATCACTTAAGTCAGAGAACCTTTGAGGAATAATACCAAACATAGTTGATAAATCTAAAATAAAGTCATAAAGTGAAAAATCATTTGATGAAATAGAATCAATTCCAAAGTCTTTTTGTTTTTTCATTCTTGTGTAATTGATTGATTCAACTTGTTTGATAAATACTTCTTTAGAAATTTTTTTTGCCCAGTAGCTGTCCAGTGCCTGTTTAAGTTCTCGATTTTCTCCTATTTTAGGATACCCAAAAGATTTTGTTTTAATTGATTTACTCATAATTTTCTCCATACAAAAATACTAACAGTTAAATTCACTGTCAGTATCCAAGATCAGAATATAAATAATAGTTATTATATGAGCAATAAAGCATGCTACATACTATTATTTGTGTTCCTCGGTCTCGGAGTACTAACAAACAAAACTAAAATAAGCATTCCGACTTTAACGGCTGCGGGCCAGTGTGGGACTTTCACCCTTCTTTCCTTGATTTTAGCTTTAACTGTATTATATCAAAAAATTATTAGAGGTCTATTAATTGTATAAAATATTAGAAGAAGCTTGATAAAATAAAAAAAATTATATATAGTAATGGTTAAAATCGAAAATTATACTATAGGAAATTAGAATGCTGGGGGATAAAAGTGATTTATTTAGTTATACCTGCGGGAAGCTACCATGGCTGGGGTGTTTTAGGAAAGTATTTAACAAGGGAAATAAGTAAAAAAACAGATATATCTTTAATTTATCCTTATTTTAATCCCAGTAAAATTAATAATGAGCTGGACTTAGCTGTATTGAGAAATAATATAATTCCCAAAGAGCAGGTAGAAGAGCTTAGAAAAGCTTCACCTATTGATTCGCCGATATTATTTGGTATATTGGGTAAATCAATGACAACGTGGGAGCCTGAACTAAAAGGCAGCTTGAACATTGGTTATACGTTTTTTGAAGAAAATATTTTAAAAGAAGAAGAAGCCAAGCTGGCAAAAATAAACTTTGACCTGGTTGTCACCGGCAGTACTTGGTGCGAAGAAGTTTTAAGAGATTATGGCGTAGATAACGTAAAAACAATACTACAAGGCATAGACCCTCAACTGTTTAATCCAGTAGCTAGTGAAAAACAGTATTTTACTGATAAATTTGTAATATTCTCTGGGGGCAAGCTGGAGTTAAGAAAAGGTCAAGATCTTGTTATTAAAGCATTTAAGATTTTGCAAGATAAATATGACGATGTATTATTAGTTAATAGCTGGTATAATTTATGGCCTGAGCTTCTGGAGACTCTTAAAGCATCTCCTTTTGTCAATTATATTCCTTATCAAGGAGAGCAGTATAGAGAATATGCAGCTAAATTATTTGCTGCTAATGGAGTTGATTTAAATAAAGTAATGATACTACCTTCAATTCCTAATACTGGTATGGCTCAAATTTATAAAAATACTGATATTGGCCTTTTCCCTAATAGATGTGAAGGTGGAACGAATCTTGTGTTAATGGAGTATATGGCATGTGGCAAGCCTGTTATTGCATCTGACCTTACTGGGCATAAGGATATTGTGACTGACCAAAACTCTATAAAGCTAACTCAGTATAGAAATATATCATTATATAATCCTGAGGGCTTGATATCTAAGTGGCAGGCTCCAGAAGTTGATGAGATTGTTGATCAGCTTGAGTGGGCATATCATAATAGAGAAAAATTACAGCCTATCGGTCAAAAAGCAGGAGAAGATCTTTCTAAATTAACTTGGAATAAGACTGCTATGGAGTTTTATGATGTATTACAGGGTGAAGCCTAATAACAATTTTTTTTGATTTATTTTCTGTTCACTTTAAGTTTAAAAGGGCAGCCGATTGAAATGCTGCCCAATATATAGAAATAATTTATTAAATCCAGCTTATGCATGCCAGGCATTTGTAACTATAGCTGCTAAATTGGTATTATCCTTAATGTCAGAGATCTCAGTTAATTCAATATTATTATCAACAGTATAAGTAGTTATATCCTGGACTATTTGATTTATATCAGCTTCATCTAAATACATACCATTAGAAAGCTCGAACCTGCCTGTATTTTGATTTTTTAGTACTATTTGATCTTGATATGCATACTCTCCATAATCAACAATAATATCGCCACCAATAGCAAAAAGAACTATATCATTTTTAGATACTGTGCTATCAAACTTAAAGGTATCATTTTCTCCTTCACCATCGACTACTGTATCAAATCCGCTGCCACTGAAAAAAGAATAAGTGTCATTTCCTTCTCCACCTTGCAAATAGTCCCAGCCATAACCACCATCAATAGTGTCATTACCTTCGTTACCAAAGAGATAGTCTTCGCCAACGCTACCAATTATAAGGTTGCTTTCAGCATTGTCAACTGCAATTTCGCCTTTAATAGAAAATCCAAGGTTTTTAGTAGTTTTATAGCGTAATGCCTCATCAGATATTTCTAGCTGCAATACTTTAGTGACAGCATCATACAAATTTTGATGAGAAGGTGTAAGTCCAGTCGGATCAAGATCACCTTTTGAGGTTGTTGTATTATCTTTATCAAACCACCACAAGGAATAAGCATCTCTAAATGTCCAATCAGCAATAGCAGAAGTATCAATTGGCTCTGTATCATATACACGGTGAGAGCCAAGAAAGCTGTCACCTAGTGGGGCTGGGGATAAATAATTAATATTGCCAACATGTTTGCCTATAGGGAAAAGATTGAGCAATTGTGTTTCAGCTAAATTTCCTATAACATCGCTCATGTTTATATAATTATTTACTGTTGTATACTCTATGTTATTGTCAAGATTAAGATTATCTAGTAAATGGTTTGTTCCAGGACCATTAAAGGCATGTGTTTCTGAATAATGGCTATCAGGAGTTGATTCATAAGTTGCTCCCATTAGTTGAGCAAGTGCACTGCCTAGAGAATATCCTGTAAACACTACGTTGTTATTATTATTTGATTCGAAATTTGGATTGTTTTGCTTGAATTGCTCATAAAAATCTACTGCATCGTTATATTGAGTAGGAACTTGGTCTAGCCCAATTTGCAGATCGTTAAATAAATCATTTATACTACTTATTTCAGTAGCTCTAAATGCAACAACATAGTCATCAAACTTGCTATCGTTATTTGCATCTCGTGCGTATACTGCAACAGCCAGACCAGTACCAGTTTCTGTATTCTCAAGCATTGTCCAGCCTTCTGGGGTTGAAAAATCAATAACCGCATTACTTAAATCAGCGCATTCTTCTCTTGTTACCATACTTTTCTCCTCTAATTAATATATAACTTAATTATTATACAGGCTAAAAAATCAGCTGATACCTATATGCAGCTCTTGATTTTAAAAAAACCTCCTTTATCAATTACGATAAAGAAGGTTTAAAAAAGTGCAATAAAAGTATTAACTTTTAATCTACCCAATTTAGAACAGGCGGAGGAGGGGGCAGCCTATTATAATTATGTTTTTTAGTAGTAGTTCTGGTGGCCTTTGGTTTTACCTTGTGTTTAACTTTAGCTTTTACTTGAGAGCTAACTTTGTTGGCACGAGGCTTAGATATAAAAGCCTCTTTTACTCCACGAAAAACACCAATTGAAATGGCCTTGATACCTTTTGCTGTTTTCTTAGTGATAAACAACCCTGTCTTTAATGTGTATTTTGTTACAAAAAATACTGTGCTTGCCGTACAACTGATTGTAGTATCAACAACTGTACTGACAATGGCGGCATTAACTCTTTGGAATGTCAAAAAGAATACACAAACTGTTAAAAGAAATATTTTGTTAAATTTATTCATAGTTTGATCAATCATCTTTTTACTCTATTTATAAATTATCCTATTATAAAATTTTACTCATCCGATTTCTAACTGATATTGCAATTTAGGCTAAGTTAATTAGTTATTATAACTTAAACAAATATACTAACTCATAAAAGAATTAGCAGCAAATTATAGGCTGATTTATAATCTAACGATTTTTAAAGTCGGTAGTATTACTGTGCATGCTTTGTAATAGTAGTGATTTACTCTAATTTACTGAGATTTAATCTGATAACTGTATTGTCCCTTTGTTCAGATACATATAAAAGGTTTCTGTTTTTGTTTACATAAACAAAATAAGGTTTTTGTACATCTTGTAGCACAATTTTTGATTGACCATCCTGAGATATTTTAACAATGTCGCTAGAAATATAGTTGGCAACATAAATATTATCCTGCTTGTCTATAGTTATAGATATAGGGCCATTGATCGGTTGCCCTTCCATAAATACAGTCCTCTCACCATTTTTATTAATTTTTATAATTGTATCAGTAAGATAGCTAGCTACATATACATTACCCAAACTGTCTTGTGTAATGCCTGTTGGTCCTTCAAAGCCTTTATAGACCTTATTTTTTTCATTTTTATTGCTAATATCTACAATTTTAGACTCATTAGTGGGCTTAGCTTGTTTATCTAATAGGCCTAATATGTCTTTGTATAAACTTTTACATTTGCTGAATTCCTTAACGTCTTTGGGCATTAAAAATAAATATGCTAAGGCTTTAGCCGGTTGTTTTTTTTTATAATAAAGCAATGCAACCTTATAAATAGACTCATAATCTTTTTTATTAATATTAACTATTTTTTTATAAACTTCTAAAGCTGCATCATTAAGTTTTAGATGTTCATAAATGACAGCCATATTAAAATAAGCATCAGTCAAATTAGGATCAACTTTAACAGCTTCTTCTAAAGCCAAAATAGCTTCTTTGTGCATTCCTTTTTTGCTGAAATCAATTGCTTGGTTGTATTTGTTAATTGCATCAGGGGTATAAGCATTAGCACTACTACTAATAAAGAATAAGTTTGCCAATACTATTAGTGATATTTGAATAGATAATTTCATTTATTATTTCCAAACTATAATATTAGTACAATTATAATTATAGTATATAAATTTGGAAAAAAATAAGACTTATAAATTATTTTTATTTACTCAAAAATTTCTCCAACTATAGGAATGCTGGCTAAGAATCTTTTTATAGGGTTTTTCATTGCTTTTGTATGGTGAGGAGAGTACATTCTAATTCTACAATCCCTGGCCCCATAGACATCTTCTATTTTATCATCTAATTTTTTGGGCGATTGCTCATATAAGAATGCTGCATAATCCAGTTCAGGATCTTCAGTCCCATTATTGTTGTCTATCCAAAATTTGACTTGTTCTCTGTAAGCATCTTGTTCTTCTGTTATAGATGTATACGGATCTCTATCTTTTGCATGAACAGCTTCATGTACCAAGTACGCAGATACAACTTTAGGTGATGCCCAGCAATAACAATCTGATACTGTAATTTTTCCTTTAGCATCTTCATATTGAGCAATGTTTGAGTGTCCACCCAATTCACCTGTTTCTCCAAATTGTATGTTAATACCATTTAACGCATTCACTAAATCTTTAGGTGCCTTATTTCTAAGTAGATTTAAAGATTCTTTAAGGCTAGCATTTTTATGCTCATTCTTTTTTATTTGAGCTAAATTGGGGTTAAATTTTCCTAATATTAAATTGTCTAGTTCTTTTACCGCTCTATGTGCTAAATCGAAGTTAGGGTTTATTGCAGTTGCCTGTTTATAATATTTTATTGCATTTTCGTACATATTTAAGTCTTTAAAACACTCACCAGCAAGTGTTAAAACTTCAAGATCTGCAGGATTGTTCTCTAATATATTTTGATAAGTTTTAATTGCGTCTGGCAGCTTGTCACTTTGCTTGTACGATTTGGCTAGTTTTAGCTGGACTTCATAGCAGTCTGGATTAATTTCTAGATATTTTTTGTAGTTTTTTATAGCGTCAGGGTACCTTGATAAGTCATAAGACTTGGTAGCAGTTTTTAATAACCTGTTTAATTCTTTTTCTCTTTGTTTTTGGCTGCTAGTAAAAGAATCTTTATTATTACCAAAATTTGATTGGTAGCTGTTTTGAATCTGCCCACCATTAAAAGATGTTTTTTTCTTTATATTTGCACCATTATACATTCGAGCACTAGTCATATTTGTTTTTAGTGATATTGAATAATTTGCACTCATGTAACACTCCTGTCAAACCAGCTCCAGGACAACTATTTGTTATGGTTATTATAAATCAAATTTAAAAAATATAAATTTAATTTTTTTTATCAGGTACATGTTTCTCTAAAACTAATTCATTCTATTTAAAAGATTTATCCTCAATTTAAACTTATGAGTAATCTAAGTATTTAAAAGAGCATGAAAAATAAATTTGACATTTATGGCAAGAAATATTTACTTTTATTAATTTTTTTATAATAAATTGACAGATAAAAATCTTATAAAACATAATTTAAATAGGTTAATTCGTGAATCGCAAAATGAAAAAGAAAATACTATTGCATAAGTTAAAATACTTGTATAATGTTATTAGTATAATTTGGTATTCTGTTAATATTATGGGAGGAAAGGAGAAAAGGGTGGAAAGGGAATATGTTGACGTCGTTATAGTTGGTGGAGGACCTGCAGGTATAGCTGCTGCGATAACTCTAGCACGTGCAGGCAAAGAAGTTGTAGTAGTAGAGAGAGGTTCTTTCCCTGGCAGTAAAAATGTTTTTGGAGGAGCTATTTATTGTCAGCCAACAGAAGAAATATTTCCTGAGTTCTGGAAGTCCGCACCAATAGAAAGATTTAATACAGAGCATAAATTTGCGTTTCTTGGAGAAAAATATTCTACTGTTCTTGGTTATAAAAACGAAGAGCACGCTTATAAGTACAATAGTTTTACTGTTATGCGGCCTAAATGGGATAGATGGTGCGCGCAACAAGCAGAGCAAGAAGGCGCTCATATAGTTAATGAAACAATGGTTATAGATTTATTGAAAGAAGATGATAAAATAGTTGGAATTAAAACAGAATTAGAAGATTTTTATGCAAGGCTAGTTATAATTGCAGATGGTGTGAATTCAATTTTGGCTAGAAAAGCTGGGCTTAGAGATGACTTTAAATCAAAAGATATAGCTCTTGGTGTAAAAGAAGTAATAAAACTTCCTAAAGAAACAATAGAAGACCGATTTAATCTGGAAGGAAATAGCGGTAGTATTCATACAATTTTAGGTAACCCAATGAATGATATGGTCGGCCTAGGTTTCATGTATACAAATGTTGATTCAGTAGTAATAGGCATAGGGGTCTCATTAGAAGATCTTTCTAATTCCGAGAAAAAACCTTATGATTTATTAAATGAAATTAAAAAGCATCCTACTATCAGGCCTTTAATAAAGGATGGGGAACTATTAGAATATTCTGCACACTTAATACCTGAAGGTGGATATAAATGTATTCCAAAGCTTTACGGTAATGGAGTAATGCTTGCCGGTGATGCAGCAATGCTTGTTAATAACGTACACTGGGAGGGTACAAATTTAGCAATGCAAAGTGGAAAGCTAGCAGCAGAGACCGCAATATCGGCTCTTGAAAAAAATGATTTTTCTGAAAACACACTTTCTCTTTATCAGAAGAAGATAAGTGAAAGCTTTATGATGAAAGACCTGAAAACTTACAAAAATGTAATGGATTTCATAAAAAATAATAAAAAAATAATAACAGACTTTTATCCGGCAAAAGCCAGTGAATTCTTGAATCAATTTATAACCATAGATGGAATTCCGAAGCGGCAAAAGTACTTTGCTTTTATATCAAATATTTTAAAAGAGAGAAAGTTCTTTATTATCAAAGATATTTTGGCGTTTACTAATATAGGTAGGAGTATTTTATTAAAATGAGTAAAAATAAAAAATTGATTCCTGAAAATATTGATGATAAGTTATATACTGTAAAATATAACCCCGATGATAAAACACATTTGCATCCAAATCAAGATGATTGCATGGCGTGCGTTAAAAAAACATGTGCTAAAGTCTGTCCTGCCAATGTATACTCTTGGGATGAGGAAGCTAATAAAATTTTAGTAGGGTATGAAAATTGCTTAGAATGTGGCGCATGTAGAATAGCTTGTGAAAAGCAAAGTCTAAACTGGAATTATCCGCAAACCGGGTATGGAGTTTGCTTTAAGCAAAGCTAAGCTAAATAGTAGGTTAACTAATATGGCAGAAGAAAAGAATAAAGACAGAAGATGGTACGATAAAGACCCTATTCTCTCAAAGGCAATGAAAATACTTGAAACATCAGACGATAAGTTTCAAATACAAATTGCCATTAACTTAATTAAAGTAATAATTGAGCATAATATAGAGAATAGCACTTACCTTTCGGTGGATGATATTATGACCGCGGTAGAAGAAGGTAGGTGTGAAAAAGGTAATGCTAGGTGGTATGATATTGATAATACTTTAAGAACCGCAATACAAATGTTAGAAAATTGCTCTGCGGATACACAAGAGAAAATAGCTAGGGATATTGCGGATTTAGTAAGAAGAAAATTCAGAAATCCTAGTGATGACGGCGATTATTATACTAATTAATTTATAATTATATTAGTTTTGTAAATTATTAATAAGTAAATTTTTTTGAAAAAAAATTTAAAGTAGCCCAAAAGTAAATCAAGAATATTTTTTAAAACCTAAATATATTACATTTATTCTACTTGATTTTTTTGTTCTTTTTAGGTTTCATTAAGTAAGTAATTAGCTATAAGCATGAATATGTAAACTCTAAAATGCTTTTCAATCGGGTTAAATCTAATAAAACAGACTAAACTCTGAGAAGGGTAATCTTAAAATTTAATTGATGAGCGTAATATAATGTTTGTCAAAATTAAATGTTTTAATCTTACCAAAACGCTTTTAAGTTATAAGTTAAAAATAATAATTTATTAATAGATATAGATAAGTAAAGAGAGGTTTAGAAATAAGTGGAACAACAAGCAAAAACAAGCAGAAAAGATTCATCAAAAAGAGATTCTCAAGCATCAGCAGCAAAATCATCTGAATGGAAAGAAAGAGTTATCCAAATCAGAAGAGTAACAAAAGTAGTTAAAGGTGGTAAAAAGCTTAGCTTTAGAGCTGTTGTTGTTGTTGGGAACGGTAAAGGCCAGGTAGGCGTTGGTGT
The DNA here is from genome assembly GCA_028277625.1 of Candidatus Gastranaerophilales bacterium. GTDB lineage: Bacteria > Cyanobacteriota > Vampirovibrionia > Gastranaerophilales > JANQFW01 > JANQFW01. Next base: position 19,935 of record JANQFW010000088.1, read on the forward strand.
GGGTAAATCAAGTGAGGTAATAGGAGCAATACAAAAAGGTGTAACTGCTGCTAGAAAGAATATGATTTCTGTACCTTTATTCAAAAAAACAATTACTCATCCTATCAATGGCAGAGCAGGCGCAGGTAAAGTTATGCTAAGACCCGCTTCTGAAGGTACCGGTATTATTGCAGGTGGTGCTCCTAGAGCCGTGTTAGAATTAGCTGGTGTAGAAAATATACTTTGTAAATCACTAGGCTCTGACTCACCATTAAATGGTGCGAGAGCAACACTAGATGCGTTAGCGTCTTTGAGAACTTTCAAAGAAGTTGCAGGTAGCAGAGGACTAACTGTTCGAGAAATGCTAGGGTATTAGTAGAGGAAAGTGAAAATGGAAGAAAATAAAACAATAAAAATAACATTAAAGAAAAGCCTTATCGGCAAATCAGAAAAATTTAGAGCGATAATTAAATCATTAGGCTTTAAAAGGTTATATCAAACAATAGAAGTAAAAGATACACCTGCTATAAAAGGTATGATCAATAAAGTAAGCCATATGGTAACAGTAGAGTAACAGGGTAAATTAAACAATGGAAAATTCAATATTAAAAATAGATGATTTATGCCCAGCTGAAGGTGCGACTCATAGGGCTAAAAGAAAAGGTCGTGGCCGTAGTTCAGGTATGGGTAAAACCTCTTGTAGAGGGCACAATGGTGAAGGTCAAAGAGCTGGAAGAAGCAAAAAAAGAGGCTTTGAAGGCGGACAAATGCCTAGTTACAGAAAATTTCCTAAGCTAAAAGGATTTAAACCACCAAGAACTATAATGTACGCAGAAATTAACGTAAAAGATCTTAATAAATTAGAAGCTGATATAATAGATCTTGAAAAGTTAAGAGAGCTAGGTTACATCAAGTCAAAAAAATATGAAGCACTAAGAGTATTAGGCAATGGAGAAATAAATAAAGCTGTAAAAGTAAAAGCTAATTATGTTACTCCATCTGCAAAAGAGAAAATTGAGTCAGCCGGTGGATCAGTTGAGGTAATCTAATTATGGCTAAGGTTAAGATGCCTACACCTGAAGAAATTTCAGGTATGTGGCAGGCTTCTGGCTTAAAAGAAAAATTAATATTTACTTTTATGATAATTGCTGTGTTCCGTTTAGGAGCACAGATTCCAATATTTGGGATAGATACCGAAGCTTTTAAAGAGCTGGCAGCAGGTGCCAATATTATTGGATTTTTGGACATGTTTACAGGTGGAGCTTTAGGCAAAGTTTCAATATTTGCATTGGGTATAGGCCCTTATATTACAGCATCAATTATTATGCAATTAGTTGCTGTTGTTATACCTCCGCTTGAAAAACTCCAAAAGGAAGAAGGTGATGCTGGCCGAAGAAAAATATCTCAATATACAAGGTATTTAACTTTGGGTTTGGCATTGTTTCAATCTTTGGTTTTGATGCTGTTTATGTATAGGCAAGCAGGGGCCGCAATAATTTTACCAGAGTTGAATCCTGCGTTAGTCTTTGCTGGCGCGCTAATAGCCCTGACTGCAGGTGCAGTATTAGTAATGTGGCTAGCTGAGCTAATCACAGAAAGAGGCCTTGGTAATGGAGGTTCTCTGCTTATATTTGTTGGAATTATATCGCAGATTCCGGTTTATATACAAAAAACAGGCGACTTAGTTGCTAATGATCCAAGATTGCAGCTTTCGCTCGTTGTTCTGTTGCTTATTTTCTTTGCAACTATACTGTTTATTGTAGTTATGCAAGAGGCAATAAGAAAAATTATAGTAGTGAATGCTAAAAGACAAGTTGGTAATAAGGTATACGGTGGAGTAAATACTCATATACCTTTTAAATTAAATCCAGGCGGAGTTATGCCGATAATATTTGCAATAGCGATACTATTATTCCCTGCAACATTTTTGGGCATTATAGGTCCAGATCAAGGTGTCCTTAGCCAAGTTGCAACTTTCTTGAATACTGAGATATTTTCTCCGTCAAAAATTCCCTATTATTTAATATATTTCTTGCTAATTTTTTCGCTAACATTCTTTTATGCATCAATTATGCCAAATATGCAGCCAAAAGAAATAGCTAATAACTTAAAAAAACACGGCAGTTCAATACCTGGGGTAAAGCCTGGTAAACCAACTGCTGATTTGTTAGATAAAATTTTATCAAGAACCACTTTTATAGGTGCAGTAGGTCTAGGCTTAATCGCACTGATTCCTGTTGCGGCAAGTGCCTTAACGGGAGTTGAAACACTACAAGGTATAGGAGCTACATCACTCATAATTATGGTTGGTGTTGCACTTGACTTTATTAATCAAATTAAGACACACTTATTAGTTAGGCAATATGAAGGTTTCTTAAAGCAATGAGTATAAGAGTATTATTTTTAGGTGGCCCAGGTAGTGGCAAAGGCACTCAAGCAAGTATTCTTTCTAGAACACTAAATATTCCTCATATTGATACAGGCTCCCTGTTAAGAGACGAAATCGCTACTTGCAGTGAAAATGGTAAGATTGCGAAAGATAGAATTGACAATGGGCAGCTTGTACCCTTTCAGATTGTTGTAAGCATGATCAAAGATAGGTTATCAAGAACTGACTGTGAGGAAGGTTTTATTTTGGATGGATTTCCAAGAAGCCTAGAGCAAGCAGAAGGTTTTGAGCAAATATTAAAAGAGTTAAATATCAAGATTGATGCTGTTTTGAATATCAACATACCAGAGGACATATTGATTGCAAGAATGGCATATCGTAAATCCTGCCCTAGCTGTGGAGAAAAGTATAATACAAAATTAAAGCCTTCTAAGCAAGATAATATTTGTGATAATTGTAACTCTGCATTAACTCAGAGGACAGATGACTCTGAGGAAACGGCAGTAAAAAGAATTCAAACATACAAAAAAGAAACAGAACCATTGATAACTTATTATCATGATCAAAATTTAATGATAAATATTGATGGCAATCAATCAATTGAAAAGATCTTTAATGATATCTTAAATTTATTTAATGAAGAAAAAAATAATGATAACAAAAAAATCAAAGCATGAAATAAAACTAATGGCGGCGGCTGGTAGTATAGTTGCTGAAGTTTTAGAAGTGATGCGAGATGTTGTTAAGCCAGGGATAACAACTTTAGAGCTTGATACAATTGCAGAGCGTATAATAAAAGAGAACAAGGCAATACCAGCTTTTAAGGGGTATAGAGGCTTCCCTGCTACAATTTGTGCCTCAGTAAATGAACAAGTTGTTCATGGTATACCAAATGAACACACTGTTTTAAAAAATGGTGATGTTTTAAGTGTTGATGTTGGTGTAGTATACCGTGGATTAATAGGAGATGCGGCAATAACAATTCCTGTCGGTGATATTAGTGCTGAAGTATCAAAGTTATTGGAAGAGACAAATGCGGCACTCTATGACGCAATCGAAAAGGCTGTTGCTGGAAACGATTTGCGAGAAGTAAGTGGTGCTATTGAAGACAGAGCCAAAAAATTTGGCTATGGTATTGTAAAACAATATGGAGGTCATGGTGTTGGCCGTAGCCTACATGAAGATCCATTTATCTTTAACTACAGAACCGAAGCCCCAGGACCGATATTAAAATCTGGTTATGTCATAGCAATAGAACCAATGTTTAACCTAGGAACTGGTGATGTGCATGAGTTAGATGACAGTTGGACTGTTGTTACTAACGACAATAAATACTCTGCACATTTTGAACATACTATTTTGATAACTGATGATAAGCCAGAGATTCTTACTATCAAAAGTTAACAAAAGTAAAATTTCTTGAATATTTTTACAAAACTTTTTTTTAAAATGAAAAGTTGAACAAAAGACTTGTAAAAAACCATGTTCTAGGTAGAATTTATTTAGAGTGTTTTAAAATTTAGAGGTGTTAATGTCAAAAGACGTAATTGAATTTGAAGGAACAATCATAGAGTCTTTACCCAACGCAATGTTTAGGGTGGAACTAGAAAACGGGCACATGATTTTGGCTCACATTTCTGGCAAAATACGTAAGAATTTCATACGTATACTGCCAGGAGATAAGGTCAAGGTTGAGCTAACACCTTATGATTTGACCAGAGGACGAATTACTTACAGATTGAAAGGTTAATTTTAGCTGAAAGGATATAAAAATAATGAAGGTCAGAGCATCTGTAAAAAAAATATGTGAGCATTGCAAAGTTATTAAAAGAAAAGGAAGAGTGGCTGTAATTTGTTCAAGCACAAAGCT
>JANQFW010000050.1 GCA_028277625.1 Candidatus Gastranaerophilales bacterium
ATTGCTAGGGTAATTTGCTGACATAGACTTTTCTCCTTTGTTACATTCCTAACAATATTTTTACCTATTTTTTAATACTTTTCAGACAGCCTCTAAGATTTAACGTGATTGAATAATCTGAAAAGTATTTTTGATTTAGTATATTTGAAGTAACATAATATTAGAGAGAAATATATGTATACGTAGGAGAACAATAATGTTTAAGAATCTGAATCAAAATTTGGCAGAAGTTGGCGTATTCGGAGGCTCAGGCTTTTACGAATTAATAGATGATATAAAAGAAGTAAGTGTAGAAACTCCATATGGTGCGCCAAGTGACAAGATTGCACTCGGTAAAATAGGTGACAAAAAAGTAGCATTCATGCCAAGACACGGCAAGCAGCATACATTGCCTCCACATAAAATCAATTACAGAGCAAATATCTGGGCTATGAAGTCAATAGGAGTTTCCAGACTAATCAGCCCATGTGCAGCAGGAAGCTTACAAAAGCATATCGAACCCGGACATTTTGTTATATGTGATCAGTTTGTAAATAAAACTTGCGGTAGACCTGATACTTTTTACGATGGACCAATAACAACCCACGTAAGTCCTGCTGATCCTTACTGCCCTGAGATGTCTCACATTGCAATCCAATCATCAAAAGAAATCAACATCCCTGTTCACGAAAAAGGTACAATAGTTGTTATCCAAGGCCCAAGATTCAGTACAAAAGCAGAATCAAGGTTCTACACACAAATGGGCTGGGAAGTTATAAACATGACACAATACCCAGAAGCTTTCTTAGCTAGAGAAATGGAACTATGCGTTACCAACATATCTTTAATAACAGATTACGATGCAGGTCTAATCGGTGATGTTGATCCAGTAAGCCACTCAGAAGTTATTAAAGTTTTCACAGAAAACAATCAAAAGCTTAAAAACCTCTTATATACTATGGTTCAAAAAATACCGGCAGAAAGAACTTCCTGTAAATGCCCTACAGTATTGGAGCACGCTAGACTATAATAACGGAGAAGGAAAAAATGGTTATTGAGTTATTAAATATAATCTTAGATGCATTACGTCTGATAATATTTTTAAAAGTGTTACTATCATGGTTTCCCAATATCAATTGGTGGAATCAACCTTTTAAATTTATCAGTGACGTAGCAGAGCCTGTACTAACTCCATTCAGAAAGTTAATACCACCAATAGGCGGACTAGATTTATCCCCTATTTTTGCACTAATCACGATTTCTATTTTGCAGAAAGTTGTGGTAGGGCTTTTTGCATTCTAAAAGTTAAATAACTAAAAATTTTTATTAGCACATAGCGCCTCTGCAGAGGTGCTATATGCTATTGGTAACAATTTATTTACTACAAAAAAAGCAATTCCCAACTATTTTTTGTTTTTATAAGAATAGAGGTATGTATAGGTAAAAAAACAAGTATTTTATATTTTTTAAAAGGTAAATAAGGCATAATAGCTCTAAAAAAGTTTAATATAAAATAATTTAATTTTTTTATTAATTATTTTAGTTATTTTTTGCAAGGTATGTAAGGTATATTAAAGATTTAAGGGAGAAATATATGACAGAACCCTTCTATGGTAATCCCATTCCATATCAAAATCCACTTAGGTATAGCAACTCTCCTGTAGCAATGCCTACTTTAGGTCTATCCAGCTACGCTCCAGAACAATCTATATTCACAACGCTAAGTCAAGTAGATTCTCTTACACAAATGGTTGACAGTGCATTAGTCAGCGGAGGAACAAATGTAGATAGCACACCTATGTTGCAAAGTGCGTCAACGGCAAATTATGCAGTAAATAATCCTTTTGCTTTTTCAAAGTTAAATCCCGGGACAGCTCCAAGCATGCCGTTTGAGCCTCCCCCTCCTACAACTGAAACGCCTTCAGAGTCAGAGGATGAACCTAGCAGCGAAAAGAAAGAAATGACTCTAGAAACAGCACTAGATATAATTAAAAAGAATTTTAAAGCTGTCGAAACTTCAGGAGGTGGTAAAGAAGATGGGTTAGCCGGTTTTAATGACTTGGAAAGAATTGCAAAGTCAACAGATGATAAGCATAGCGAGGAGCTAAAAGCTGCTGCTCAATATTTCCTAGATCACAAAGGTGAATTTGATGAGATGGAAAAGGCAAGTGACAAGGAAAAGAAACAAGACAGCAAATTTACAATGGGCGACATTGATAAGTATAAAGCTGAAAAGTTTAAAAATCAGGATGATAAATAACAACCTAATTAAGTAATCCAACCTTCTCGCATAGCTTTTACTACGGCTTGTGTTCTGTCATCAACAGAAAGCTTTTGTAGTATATTGCTGATATGAGCCTTAACAGTATATTGACTTACGCAAATTTTATCTGCTATTTCAATGTTATTGAGTCCATCTGCCAAGTGCTGGAGAACTTCTAGTTCTCTATCTGTTAATGGAGATTCTACTTTCAAGTTATCAGGTTTTAGATTTTCATCCAAATTATTAAATTGAATCATTTTATTTAATACAATTTTAGCAATAGCCGGGTCTAACCACACACCGCCCTGTGCAATATTTTGTATAGTAGAAGTTAAATTATTAGGCTTTATGTCTTTTAAGCAATAAGCATCTGCTCCTGCAATAAATGCATTTAGCACCTCCTGATCATTAGAATGAGAAGTTAATATTATTATTTTGATATCTGGGTTAGTTTCTTTTATGGCACGTGTAGCCTCAATGCCGTTTATATCAGGTAAACCCAAATCCATAAGTATAACATCAGGAACTACAGAACCAGCCATTTCTATTGCTATCTGGCCATACTCAGCCTCTGCAACAACTTTTAGGCTAGAGTCTTCTTCCAGTGCTGTCTTAAGACCAATTCTTGTTAAAGCATGGTCTTCTACTATCATTAAGTTTATATCTTGAGTCATTTTTATCTACCCCCACACCCCCTAGCAAGGGGGCTATTCGTTATTTGGGTTTAGCCGACTCGCTCACCCTCTAATCATTTTCCCTGCATGGGGAGTTTCATTTTTTTTGTTCTATTTCCACTAGCTAAATCAGCTTATATCAACCTACTTATAAATTTTAACACAAAACTGAAACTTGCTGCCCTTGTTCTTCTCACTCTCTGCCCAAATTCTACCGCCATGCGCTTCCACAATTTGCTTAGATAAATACAATCCTAGCCCGGTACCAATTTTTCTCAAATTGTTAGATTCTTTAGAATACCTCTGAAATAGATTATTAATATACGAATCAGCAATTCCAATGCCATTATCTTCTATAATAACAACAACATTGTCTTCTTCTTCTATTGTATAAACTTTTATAGTACCGTTATTAGGTGTATAAATAATAGCGTTATTAATAAGATTAATTATAACTCTTTTAAATTCTTGCCTATCAGCATTTATATTAATAACTTCAGAATGCGGAACAAATGTAATAAAGTGTTCTTTTTGCTTTAACAACGGAATCAAATCCTTTATTCCATCAGTAATAATAGAACATAGGTCAACTTTCTTTAAAACCAGATTATACTTACCGGCTTCATATTTATAAGTATCCAAAATAGTGTTAACCATACGTAAAAGGTCTTGATTGCTAGATATCAAATGATCAGTAATAAAAGCCTGCTTCTCGGTTAATTCACCATAAGAACCTTTTTTCATATATTCTAAATTTTGAACATTAGCTAAAATAGGAACTTTTAAATCATGAGTCAAAGTCGCAACAAAGTCTTCTTTTATCTTGTCCAATTCTTTTTTCTCAGTAACATCTCTCAAAATTAATACATAATTATTGCTTATCTGCTGATTAGAGTCAGACTTCATAGAGGAACAATTAATGTCCAAATAATATTTTTCATTAGTTTGCTCATTAATCACCTGAGCATTATTTAATGACTGCGGAAACTCCTCCAGGTCATTCTCTGTTTTGTTAATTAATAAAATATTTTCTAAGCTCTTGCCTATTATTTTATTTTTATCAAGCCCTTTCCATGCACAAATCTGAGGGTTAGCTGATTTTATTTCAGAGTTTTTATCTATTGTCAAAATACCATCTGTAGAACTATTTATAACCATTTCTAGCTTATCATGCTGCTGAATCAAAAGCTGATTATAAGATTTCACTTCCTGGCTTCTTTTTAGCAACCCCTGCGTCATGTTGTTAAAAGACTGCGCAAGATAACCTATCTCATCTTCAGAATTAATCTCAACTCTTTGAGTAAAATCGCCTTCTTCTATCGACTTTGTTGCCTTTATTATTTTTATGATGGGGTTTGCAATTATACGAGAAAATATATAAGCCAAGCTCATCCCAGCCAACGCAGAGACTAAAGCCACTTGAAAAATCAAATTGTTATTTTTAGCAGTCAACTTATCAAGCAAAACCTGACTTACTTCTGGCCCAATACTTTGCTGAAAAAGCGTAGTAGAAGAAACCGTCAAAACACACAACGGCAAAATAGACGCAAATAAAAAGTAAGCCAGCAATCTAGTTCTTATATTAACTTTTAAATTTAATTTTTTCATATTCCTAAATCAACTCCCACCCCCTAGCAAGGGGATAATACCTTTTTGGACTCGTTCGCCATTAAATTATTCTAAAAAATATTTTAAAGTTAGTATACTTAAATTACATATTATTATGAAGAAAAGCATTATAGGTTTGTCTAGAAGCCTTAATAATAAACTGCTTAGCACTATAAGAATTCCAAGGCCTATTAACCATTATTACTATAATATATTTTCTTCCGGTTGGCATAGTCACAACACCAGCATCTCCTAGCATAGAGCCGATATCACCGGTTTTATGATAAAAATCTGCACTACTGCCCTGAGGTATTCCAGTTCTAATCAAGCTCGCATTTCTAACTTTGCTCATAATTTTTATAATATCAAGCTTGCTATTAAAATCAAGAAAGTTAGTCTTTTCTATATTATACAGCATGGTTGCAATTTCTTTTGGGGTAGAAACATTGGTCCCTTTCAAGTCCGGCAGCCAGTTGGCCATAGAAGTTTTATTTAACCCCCACTTCTTCATAGCGTTATTAAGCTCATTTGTTCCGCCCAGTTGATACAAAAGCATATTAGAAGCAGTATTATCACTTTGCCGAATCATTAATTTAGCTAAGTTTTTAACAGAAAATTCAGTCTCAGACTTCATATACTGTAAGTTTCCAGACCCCATTGCTTTTTGAAAATCATGCATCGGCAATTTTTCGTTTAAAGCAACATCACCTTTTTCAACTTGTTTAAACAGCTCTAATAATATCGGAATTTTTATAATACTGGCAGTTGCAAACTGCTTATCACCATTTATGCTTACATAGTCACCACTGGCAAAGTCCCAAATAAAAATTCCAGGCTCGATATTACAATAGTCTTTAAGCAAATCATTAAGACTATGAGTAAGCGTATACATAGAGTCATTCATCTCAATAGGAGACATCACGCGTTTTTTAGGACTTAAAACAGGCTTAACGGTTTTATGGTCTAAAAACAAATTATTAGCCAAGTATTTATTTGTTTTATTTAAAAAATACATTTTTGAATCAGGAAAAAATTTACTTTGACTAAAAAATTTGTCATATATTTTTTCAGTATATTCAGGTATTTTTATTGCACTATTTTTTATTCTACTAATAAATAAATCATTATAAGTATTAATAAATATATTAGGCAATGCAAAAAGCAATATCAAAAATAAAATAGTAAAAAATCTTAATCTAGCCATTTGTTTTTGCTTGATTCTTTTTTTACGTAACCTTTGCTTATGAGATTCGTGGTAATTATACCTTGGTTTACATGTATTATACCCGGCATTCCTACTAATCTGACTAGACAACTTTTTACTCCCCAACCTGATAAATATATTTATACTGCTTCTCAATTAAATTTCAGATTACTCTTTTCAGAGACTAGTTTATTTTATTGGGTTTAATGAGATTGAATAATCTGAAAAGTATTTTAGAGATAATATATTGTCTATATAATAACTCAGGCTTAGGAGAAAGGTAAGGTTTATAAGGGAAGATTAATCCAAAGGTGTAGTCTGATTGATTAAAATTTTGAGATTAGGGTAGATTGTTGCGAACAGATTTACTTCTTTTTGATTTTCTTAATCTGTTTATGAATATCTTTCCATTTTTCTTTTTCAATTTGCGATGCTTTTTGAGTTTGCCGTTTTGAAAGAAAATCAAGTTCATTTTTCATTTTAAAATAATTTTTCAAACGACCTTTATCTAATAATCCTTTAGAAATTGCATCTTTAACAGCACAGCCCGGCTCCGTATCATGTTTGCAGTCGCTAAAACGACAATTTTCAGCAATGGTTTCTATATCATCAAAATACTGATTTAATCCATTATCAACGTCCCAGAGCTGAAGTTCTCGCATCCCAGGGGTGTCAACTATTAATCCGCCATCTGGCAAAATATACATTTCTCTAGTTGTTGTCGTATGTTTGCCTTTTTCAATATTTTTACGAAGAGTGTCGGTTTCAATGATTTCATTGCCCATTAACTTGTTAGTAAGAGTAGATTTGCCTACTCCTGATGAGCCGATTAATGCTACAGTACTGCCTTCTTGTAAATATAGCTTAAGGACTTCTATTCCCTGATTTAGTGTGTTGCTAATAACATGCATCCTTGTGTCAAAGGCAATAGCTTCAACCTGATATAAAATATCATCCAAATTATTGCATAAGTCTGATTTTGTAAGGACAATAACGGCTTTTGCTCCGCTATCCCATACCATAGTTAAATATCGCTCAATTCTTCTCGGGTTGAAGTCATAATTAAGCGAGCTGACTATGAAAACAGTATCAATATTTGAAGCTAATATTTGTTCTTGAGTAGCATTACCTGCTATCTTGCGAGAGAATTTGCTTTTTCTGGGCAAAACCTTATGAATCACTGCCTTGTCTTCATTTTCGATTTTTTCAAAAACAACCCAATCGCCAACAGCAGGATAATCTTCTCTGCCAACGCTGTTATTTCTGAATTTTCCGCTAACAGTTGCAAATAGTTCACCGTACTCAGAGAGTAAGAAATAACTGTTTTTATTTTCAGAACAAATTCTGCCAACATCTGAACCTTGCTGGCTAAATGACTTTAAATGCTTTTTTTGATAAGCATTCCATCCTAATTTATTTAAATCCATTATCAAGATTCCTCTTTTTTACTATCTACACAATAGCCGCAGAAGAATCATTTATACTGCTCATCAATTAAGTTTCAGATTACTCTTTTCAGAGTTTAGCTTATTTTATTAGCTTTAACACGATTGAATAATCTGAAAAGTATTTTTGAGTTAGCATATATTTAATTTTTGATTCTGCGACTTAGCTAAAAAGCAGAATCTGTAACAATATCCGTTTTGTACAAAAAACACCTTTGATTTTTATCACTACATTATTTATTATAACTGTTTTTGTAAATTTTTCAATCTTTAGAGTAAGTATATCATTATCACCGTTTACTTTATTTTAGTGATATTATTTGTTTAATACTATAATCAAAATAGAAATAAAAAATTAAGTTTTATAAATTTCTTATACAAAACTATCATTAATAATAATTGTTTCGATTTTCTAAAATTGGTATTATATTTTAAAATGAAATGAAAGGAATAGTTAAATAAAATGTATCTAACTCAATCCCACCCATACACAGATAAACTTGCAAGTAGACCTATTCATGGTGCTAGTCTAGAAAGAATAAACTCATCAAAAGTTAATAATAGAGATAATATAGCCCAAAAAGTTGATGAAATTTATAACAGATTTACTGAACTATCTAAAGATACTAACTCCACTGAAAAATTCATACTTGGTGAATATAATGAAGAAATCAAAGATCTACAGGAAAAGTTTAAGGATCCCGCATTTAAAAGAGAATATGTGGATAAAGTTAATGCTGAGCTGGACAAAGAGCTTGTAAAAAATTCCAAAACGAGTACTAGAAAAGCATTGATTAGTACAAAAAATTTTTTATTTAAGACAATAGGCATGCCTGAATATCCACCCTCACAGCTGATAAGCTTCAAGGGTGAGAGATACATTAATACGATAAGAAGCAATGCTAGTATAGGAAATGATTTATCCAGATTAAAAACAACAACTGAAAAAGCAAATTTTGAAAATAAGTTAAAAAATAGCAGAGTGAGCTACGGAAACAGAGAAAGCTGCTGGGATTCGGAAAGTAGCTTTGACAATTCTGTTATAAGCGCAATGAAGGAAAGCAATGATAAAAAAGATAAGATAAAAATACTTATACAAAATAGCACTAATATGGATAACGAAAAGTTAGAACATAAACTTCAAGATGTAAAAGACTCAGACTTGATATATTTAGATAGTAACGCTAAAACGATAGCAGATTTGAATAATAGGGATAAAGCCAGAAAACTGCTAAACGAAGGGATTTTAGGGGCTAGCCTAATTCTTAGCTATTTAGGTATAGCTGCTACTAATGGGATAGGCCCTATAACATTGCCAGCACTAATGGCGGTAGCTGCTGGTTTTAATTACGAAATGCTTGAAAATAACCGAAAAATAAAAAAACAGGTTGAGCTAGAAAAGTTTATTTCTACAGATTTGCCTGCTCATTTAATAAATATAAAACTCAAAAGATTAGTGCTTAAAGGTAAAACGCAAGTAAGGGATATATACAATATTATTAAAAATGCAAATACATAGACAAAGAACAGTTTGTTTAGCCCGTAAAAAAAATAATATCCCATTTAACAAAAAAAAATACGCTAGCCTGCTTATACTTGGCTAGCATATTTTTTTTGTTAAGCAATGTTACTTTCTACTATTCAAGAGCCTGCGGAAATTTCAAAAAAATGTTAGAATATATAATAAAGATATAAAATACAAATACATTAAAGTTTTAACTTTTTACAGAAGAAACCTAAAGGCTATAAAAAAATGAATTTAACAAGCTACATCAAAAATCTATTCATTATTTTGTGGAACATTATAGTGCTCCTATACTCAAATTTTGCCCCACAAAATCAAAACAGTAAGAAAAAGCTTTCTTTTTCAGCATTTCAGCATATTGATATTTATTTTTATAATATATATTTATTTTTAAAAGAATTAAAAAAGAAAATAATAATAAATAAAAA
>JANQFW010000103.1 GCA_028277625.1 Candidatus Gastranaerophilales bacterium
AAGATTTTGAAAAATTAATCTTAACCTCAGAAAATATTGCAAGAATAGCTATGATAAGGATTTCCCTTAAAAAATGTTTTTAACCAGATAGCTTCTAAGTTTACGTGTTATGAATAATGTTGATATTAAAAACTTGCCTGGAGGTAGAGATATTGTAGAATCAACTTTAGAAAATCTTGGAGTGCAAGCCATTAAAAGAGCTGGAACAGGTAAACCTTTTAGTGTTAAGGAGCTTGTTCAAGATGGAATAAAAGCGTATATTGCTGGTGCTGTTTTAAATCAAATAGTTGATATAGGAGGAAATTATAATCAAAGAATAGGTGACATTGCTCAAGATAGAGGTGAGGCGCTTAAAAATACATTTGCAGATAAATTTTTATCTACAAATAGTGATGTAAAAAATGCCTTTGATAAAGCAGTTGTAAATGTCACTAATTCTGTTACACTTACTAGTAATTGCTCACTAGCAAAACAACAAGCTTTTATAAAATATGCAGTTGGTAAAGCTAACGATTTGTATCAAGTTTTAAAGGATCCTGCGGCAAGAGAAGCAATGGGTAATTTGGCTAAGGGTGAGCTTCATATAAAAAGAAAAAAATAGCAGGTAGATGTTTTTATTAAATTAGAAGGAATTGATAAGGAGAAAATTATGAATGTTGATTCAACTAGTTCAAAATTGTACTTCAGGAGCGAGCCCAAGAAGGATAGCAACTTTTCTCCCTCTGTATCTCCTTCTAGGCAAAACGGCTCTTATAATACAAACATAAAAACAAGGAAGTTTTCTTTAGTCGATAAAATCCAGATAGCCTCGTTAATAGGGGCAATTCCTTGTTTTGCTGTGCATTTTATAAGCTTAATACCTAAGACAATTACGTTTATAGAAGGGAAGCAAAATAAATTTTTGAATAATGTTTTTGAACACTCTAGAAATATAGGTATCGGCTTTGGGGCTATATTTTTGTCTACAATCCTATATCGAAAATTAGAAGATTCCCAAAAGAGTAAAAAAAGCTGTCGTAAGGCAGCTTTTTTGGTATATATAACTAACTATCAAAAATTATCCTTTTTTTTGTTTTAATTTAATGGGAGGGATAAAGATCAAATTATGAGAACTAATTTACAAAACTCAATACCTTACAAAAAATCTGAGGTTAAACAAACTCCTAATAGTGATGACACATTTCCCAAGTTGGTAAATTCTCCTCAATCCTCATATCCTAAAAAGCGTAAAGAAGGCTTGGTGGAAACTGTTGCAGCATATTCAATGATGGCAGCTTTTGCAAGTTTAGCACTATATCTTCCTTGTTTAATTACGCAAGCATGCCTTGTCCTTAAAGGGAAAGAAAATAAAATTCTAGAAAAAGCTAATAACATATTACTACCTTTTACGGCTATCGCTACTGCACCAGCTTTTGCATATAGCGTATACCATAAATGCCGAGAATATATAATTGATAGTAAAATGAGAAAAAATAAAAAGTACCGCAAAGAGCTGTCGTAAGACAGCTCTTTTGCTTGGCCAATCAGCTTTACTAAATTTCTATTCGCTTTATTTTAACATAAAGCTTTAATAAATCTTAATACTTATATGCAAGATTTTAACAGAAATGATATAATATATATTATATATAGATTTAATAAATAGTTGACGAGTGTATTGATAATGAAAATAACTCAATACGTTAAAACTTTATTATGCATTTTGTGGAATATAATCATACTCCTATGCCCATTTGTTGCACCACAAGATCAAACTAACGGAAAAAAGCTTTATTTTTCCGCTTTTACACGTATTGATGTTTATTTTTATAATATATTTTTACCTTTAAAAGGATTAAAAAACAAAATAATAATAAATAAAAACAATCAAGCTGATGCCACATCAGTACAAACTACTAATAAAAATAAAAAACAAACATTAAGCATGCTTGAAGTTAACAATCAAGTAATAAATCAAGCATTAAAGCTTTCAAAACTATTATCCTATAAGAAATTAAAGGATGCGCTAGCCACGCAAATTTTAATTTCAAACTCAAAGCAGCACTTTATCCCCCTGGGGTCAATGGTTGTTGTCTATCAATCACTGTTGCTTCAGTTATACTTAAGCTGTATCAAAGCTTTCAGCGATGACCTAAAAAAGGTGATGACTATCACCCAGGATAAGTGTGCCTATTTTTCAGTCAAAAGACTACCCATTGCCTATTATTTGAATTATTGACTTACGCATAATTGAATATTTTTTTTGGCTCTCTTTAAGGCTAAAAGAAGCAAACTTTGTAATGGATGCTTTTCCCACTCGCGGATAGCATCCATTTTTACGTATTTCAAACTTATATTTTTTAAAATTTAAAATCAAAAAAGCAGTATTTTTAATAAATATATAATAATCATTATAACGTTTATGATATATTATAAACATAAAAAACTAATTAACTGAACCTTGAAAACTTAATATGGATGCCAGCCCTCTGGCTAGAAAGGAGGGGTAGAGTTGAAGCTTGAAGTTGACAATCTTGAGGTCGATCGATTCAAACTTGAAAAGTTAAATCTCGAACTTAATGCAAAAGAGCTACTATTAGCACTAGTAACTCTTTTAATTATTTCTTTAATTTGATCTCTATGCTCGGGGTGGTTTTCACCTCGAGCGCCATATTAAGTATTATATCAATTTATCAATATTTTTTAAACCCCACCTCAAAAATAAGTTTTCAAATTGAAACAAAAAATTTAAAAAGCTAACGAATAAAAGACTCAACAGCCTCTTTATGCTAATATTTTGATGGAGTGCCCCACTCCACTTTGCATAATTAACTAAAAGTAAGAATAATAAATATGACAGAATCAAAATACATACTTGCCGGCAAAACCTTAGAAGAACTGGAAGAATTTGTCCAAATAAACAACGAGCCCAAGTTCAGGGCAAAACAGCTACACTATTGGTTATACAAAAACTGCGTCAAGACCTTTGACGAAATGACCAATTTATCAAAAGGCTTCAGGAATAAACTAAAAGATATAGCAGTAATATCAGCTAATACAATAAAACAGCGCTTTATCAGCAAAGATGGTACTATTAGATACCTAATCGAGCTAGCGGACCAAACTGTTATAGAAACAGTCCTAATGCGCTTTGACCATAGGCCAAATCTAACGGCGTGCGTCAGCAGCCAAATCGGCTGCCCCGTAGGCTGTATATTTTGCGCAACAGGTAAAATGGGTTTTATACGCAACCTCACCGCCTCAGAAATAGCAGATCAGATACTAACTATACAAAGAGATACAGGCTTGGAAGTAACCAACGTAGTATACATGGGGCAAGGCGAGCCACTGCTAAATTTTGACGAAGTAGCAAAATCAATAAAAATAATAACCAAAGAGCTAGAAATAGGTAATAGACGTATAACCATATCAACAAGCGGCATCATACCGGGCATCCACAAACTGGCAGAAGAAAATAGACAGCTAACGCTAGCCCTTTCCCTACATGCCCCAAATCATGAACTAAGGCAACAGCTTATTCCGATTGAGAAAAAATACCCACTTGATGAGCTAGTAAAGGCTTTACACGCCCTAACCCACAAAACAGGTCGCCGTGTGACGATTGAATATACTTTAATAAAAGATGTCAATGACGACTTAAAACTAGCAAAAGAGATGAATTACTTATTAAAGGGGCTAAACTATAATGTAAACCTGATACCCTATAACCCAACATCCAACGACAAGTATCAGGCACCCTCACAAAAGCGCATAAACGAGTTTAGGTATATATTAGAGCAGTCCGGCAAAAAAGTAACCGTCAGACTTGAGCGCGGCTCTGATATCAATGCGGCATGTGGTCAACTTAGCGCGCAGTTAAGCACCGATTAAATATAACGCACTAAAAGCATTGATTAGTCTGCATCAATAGCTTTGAATGCAATCTTAAATCATTGCGTACAGCTTAAGTCAATCAGTGACTAAATGGTAAATAATAAAAGGTGGCGACTGCCACCCAATAAAAAGAGCTACTTTAATTATGATTCATAATAAAGTAGCCTTGAATTAATCTTGGGAGGAGATTTGGGGGTTATATGTTTTATTTCCAGATAAATAAAAAAGAAAGGATTGCTTTAATTTCCTAATAAATTCATTCTTTGTTACATTAGTTTACAAGTTATTTTTAAATTTAAGCCATATTAAAAACTGTTAAGCTTTGCCATTAATATAAAAGAGCGATGATTTATCGGCATTAAATATCATATTGGGTATAAATACATATAGGCTTTATATCAGTGCAGATTTCGCCGCAATTTTATTATTTATTGTCAAGCAATTTTTTAAAATCATTTGTTTTTATAATAATGGAGATAAGGATGAAGAAAAAAGAAAACAACAAAGGGTAAGAATATAAGCTAATTAAGAATAAGTTTTAAATTATAAAATAACGCTGTAAAAAGCAAAGCGTCTTTTCAATGCGGTTAAGGTTTACAAAACAAGCTGCACACAGAAAAGAGCAAACATAAAGTTAATTGATGTGAATAAATAAGATTTAAGTAAAAAACGATAGGGAAATAACCGCTATTAATAAGGTAACGCGGAAAATAGGGAACAAATAGGGAAGTAATATATTTTAGTGCAAAAAAGCACGAGATTAAACAACTCAATAGGAATAGGAATTTGGACGAGTAAGTTTAGGAAGCTTTCATTCATTAAAAAAAGAATTGCGAAAAAAATACCTCATAGCTTATACACTGGGTGACAATGTCACCTCTTTTCATTTGGGTGTTAATCAACACCTTTTATTATTTACGTTTTAGTCATTGATTAGCTTTAGATGTAACACTTCATTCAATTGTTGATGCACTACAGATATATTGGTGGCGCTTATCTAGTGCTTTTCGTTCTGATAATAAGTCCTAATTAGATTGACCACTACCTATTTTTTTCTTAATGAAATATAATAATAATAGTATATATATGTGTGAGAGAAGAGAGGGCTAAGTTTAATGCAAACAATAAGCATCATTTTATTACCGTATTCTAAAGAAAAATTTGTTATGGAGTCTGTTGATAGTGTATTAAATCAATCCTTTCAAAATTTTGAACTGATTATACCAACTAATGTTTTCACAAAGCAAACCTACCAAAAGATAGAATTCTTAAACTCTTCAAAAATAAAACTTGTACAAACCCTGGCTAGCCTTTCATATAGCGCAAAGTTAAAAGAATCAATCAATAATGCAAGCAATGATTATGTAACATTCCTCCACCCTGATGACTTGTTAGATAAAAACGCTTTAACTAATAAACTAAACGCTGTGCAGCATAATAAACTATACGATGCTCTATTTAACTTTGTTGAGCAAGAAACATTAAATGAAAAGTGTGATTATGCCTTATGTAAAGTTATTTCTAACAGGACATCCCAAGAGATTCTTAATTTTTTATTTTATAATTTAAATAATACCTACCGTACTGGAACTATAATAAAAAAAGCCACCCTCACTAACCTAGATCTATTTGATAAATTTGAATCTGAACAAATAATAAGGGCAGTAATTATTTATCTCGTACTGAATAGGAATATTCATATAATAAATGAGCCTTTAGTAAAAACCAGGATTTTATTGCCACCTCAGGAAGTAGATAAAAAGCCTATTTACTATTTAGAATTCTCAAAAACCTTAGAATTATATGAAAATATATATTCCGAAGATTTGTTTTTAAAGATATTCGGCGAAGCTGACAGATTTAAAGGCCTAATTAAAGACAATCTAATACCATTTTTTATTGCACTAATGGCAGTAGAAACAGAAAATGACGAGCATAGATTTTACGGAATGAACAGACTTTGCGAAATCTATAAAGACAGCTCACTTGTTGAGGAGATACAGCAAAAAACAAGATTTACCCACAAAAACTTTATTGACTTATTTGCAAAACAAAGAATAATAAGAAACGACAACGTAGACAAAGAAATACAAAACATACCATACAATTCTGTAATATGCCAAAAAATAAAAGAATTCATAGAAGAAAACCAGCATAAAAAAATATGCTTCTATGGCGCAGGCATTTTAGCACGTATAATAACAGAACACTTTGACCTGTCAGATTTAAATATACTAGGTTTTATTGATAGGGACATAAACAAAAGAGGCCAAAACCTAAATGGATATACTATTTATTCTATTGATGATATCCAAGATCTAAACCCAGACATAATGGTACTTACAGTGCTAGAAAATAAATATCTTTATACGCTTTTAAATGAGCTAAAACTGGAAAAAAGCCTAAAGTTTGATATTATTTATGACTTATTCACAGAAGATTGCGTGCATATAAAAGAAAAAAATGCTTTAATTCAAAAACAACTAGATTTAATTGAAAAACTCTACGATGATGTAAAAAAAGAAAAAGATAACTGCCAAAACTGGATAAATAATATCCTTAACGAAAGTAATAACTTATTAGATATAGTATTTGAAAAGGCTTTTGGAACTAATAACCAAAAATTAAAATTCCAAAAACATAATAATCCTATGGTATCAATAATAATACCTGTTTATAATAATTTCAGGCATACATATACATGCCTTTATTCAATATTTAAAAATACAAAAAACACCTCTTATGAAGTCATAATAGCAGATGATAATTCAAGTGACGCAACTTCAACACTAAATAACTATATAGACGGTGTTATTCATATTAAGAATAACAATAACCTGGGCTTTCTTCGCAACTGCAAAAATGCTGCTGCACAAGCAAACGGTAAATATCTTTTATTTTTGAATAACGACACGTTTGTTGCTGATAACTGGCTGGAACCTTTAGTAAATTTAATGGAAGAGGATGAAACTATCGGACTGTCAGGGTCAAAGCTGGTATACCCTGATGGCACATTACAAGAGGCTGGCGGAATTATATGGAATGATGCAACAGGTGCAAATTATGGTAAATTTCAGGACCCAAATTTTTCAGAATATAATTATGTAAAAGACGTAGATTATATAAGCGGTGCAAGTATTATAACCAGAAAAACATTATGGGATAAAGTAGGCGGTTTTGATGAAAGATTCAGTCCTTGTTATTACGAGGATACAGATTATGCTTTTACTGTAAGAAGTTTAGGCTATAGGGTAGTTTATCAGCCTCAGTCTGTAGTGATTCACTTTGAAGGAAAGTCCCATGGCACTGATATTGCCAGTGGATTTAAAAATTATCAGATTGTAAATAAAGATAAATTTTATGAAAAATGGAAGTCTGTCCTAGAAAAAGAGCATTTTGCACCAGAGCAAAACTTCTTTTTAGCCAGAGATAGGGGCAGTAAAAAGAAAAATATTCTTGTTATAGATTATAAAATACCATCTTATGATAGAGATGCAGGCTCAAGAGCTACTTATAATCATTTAAAATTATTTATAAAAATGGGCTTAAATGTTAAATATATTGGCAATGATTTTATAGAAAAAGAGCCTTATGCTACAGAGCTTATGCAAATGGGCATTGAAGTGTTGAGCGGCAAATATTATAAATATTACTGGGAAAAATGGATGCAGCAAAACATGAAACATTTTGAATATGTCTATATAAATAGGCCTGATGTGACTATAAAATATATAGATATAATCAAAAAACATTCAGATGCTAAAATCATTTATCATGGGCATGATTTGCACCACGTAAGAGAATATTTAAGATATCAGATAGAAAAAGATAAAGAGATCCTTAAAAGGGTTGATTACTTTAAGAGCTTAGAGCTTGAAGTATTTAATAAATCTGATGTTATTGTATCGCTTAATGACTCAGAAACTCAGGTAATAAAAGGCTTAGCTGATAACAAAACTGTTTATACAATTCCAATATTTTGCTATGACAAATTCAAACAAGAAGTAAAGCCTTTTAACGAAAGAAATGATTTGTTATTTATCGGCGGATTTTTACACAAACCTAATGTTGATAGTGTTCAATGGTTTGTTGAAAATATTTTTGATAAAGTTAAACAAAATATACCTGATATTAAGCTATATATAGCAGGCTCTAATGCCACTGAATATATAAAACAGCTTAATTCGGATAATATTATAATAAAAGGCTATGTTAGCGATGAAGAGTTAAATCAGTTATATAATGATGTTAAAATGGTTGTTATCCCATTAAGATACGGTGCTGGAGTAAAAGGTAAAACAATCGAAGCTATTTATAACCTTACACCGATTGTCTCAACAAGTATTGGTATAGAAGGTTGCCCTGAGATAACATCAATAATTAACCCCAAAGATACAGCTGATAGTTTTGCTGATGAAATAGTTGAATTATACAGTAATAATCAAAAATTAGAGCAAATTTCCAGAAATTATGAACATTATATTAAAACATATTTTTCAACAGATTATGGAATAAAGGCTTTTGAAAAAGCTTTTGGGTTAGATATCCTTACATAACTTCCCAATTAAAGTCTCTGCCTAAAAACGCATAGAGCAAGAAATTATATGGCTTAAAATATTTAACAAGTTCTTGTTTTAAGTCATCAGGTATTTGTGCAGAGTTACCTTTATTATGTGCTTTATACTCATTTAACGAAATAATTGGCAACTCTAAGAATTCACATACTTCCTTATAAATACTATCAGGGTCATCAAACATATCTTCACTTTTTATAGTTAAAATTTGATTTTTATCAAAAAGAGAACTCCATTCTTTTAACTGATAAATATACTTGCCACGCTCTAAATAGCTATAATGCTGATGAGCATAACTATTATAGTTCTCATTCATTATCATCTGCTTAATTTCGTTTCTTAGTCTTTTTTCTTCATGATGTATAGCTACATCAAACTCTAAATCATCTGTACCTCTGGAGTATTCCATTTTATGATGAGAATAAGCTCTACAAATAGGATTTCTCAATAAAATAATAAGCTTTACATTAGGCAAATCTTTATATATTCTTTCTGCACAGTGTGGATGAAAAAGGTAATAAGGGCTAGATTCCCCTATTAACACTTTGCCATTATCTTTTTCTTGATATTTTTTTAACTCGTCTTTTGATGCTAATTGATCTTGGTACCATTCCCAACCTTTTTGATAGTTTAAATCAAAATAATGCACTTCATTACTTTCTTGTGCTATTCCAGAATGAAACACATTTGGGTGCTGATATAAATAATTTAAAAGTGAAGTTGTCCCTCCTTTTTGTGCACCAATTACCAAAAAGTCAGGCTTGATATTTAATTTTTCATCCATAACGATACTCTCTATTTTTTTGCACTAATCCAAAAACTAAAATAACTAATTTGTTTAATAACTAAGAATTAAAATCAGAATGAATGCCTAATAAACTAAAATCTATATTAACATATGGCTTTACAAAATTCATTATAAATTGTTTCTGATCTTCAGTAAGAAGATCTCTACCTCTGCCCTTTATCCCTTTGTTAAAATTTAATTCTTTTTTCTTACTTTTCAAATCATTTACATGTTTTATTGTTTTCGCTATCTCATCAGTAGTTTTATCTAATTCATAATATTCACATATCTTTTGAATAGTTTGTTCTGTTTTATCAACCAATTCATCATATGTAATAAACATAACATCAAGCCCATATTTATGCTTAGCTTTATACCAAGAAGCATAAATTTCAAACAACCAGCCCAGATGGGTTCTAATAACAATGTCATGCTGCTGCTCTACTGATAGGTTATAAAAATCATAATCTTTAAGATAAGAAAAATAAAAATAATCTTTTCTAGACAACAAATACTCTCTAAAGCTGGGGATAATATCAAAAATATTCCTTAGTAGCACTATTGTTTTAAAGTTAAACTTTTTAACTAGTTCCATATTATAGTATGTAGCGTTTCTGTGCCAGCAATCTACTATTATATCATTGTTATAATTATCAACAATTTCCGGGTAATAATACTCTTCTGTTCTATAGTCAGAAAAATTTTTGCTATCAATATAAGATAATCGTTTATATCCAGTTAATTCGGTTAATATTTCCAATAAAAATTGGGTTCCGGACTTTTGCATGGTGTTAATTAAAAGGTGCTTGCCGCATACAGTATTTTTTTGTTTATAATCCAGAGTTTCTTCAATATAATTTTTTACTGGCTTTTTAACATATAATTCATTTGAAATTTCGTCTTTAATATACCCGCGCAAAATACTATAATCAAGAAACTTCATTGACTTAAAGTTTAAAATGCCTCTGTGTTTTAAATTATTTTCAATTTCTTCAGAAAAATTAGAACAAATAAATATTAAATCAAATTGTCCTTTTATACTGTCAATATCATCGATTTTAATAATGTCCAAACCATTCAAGCTCCCGGAATTAAATGAATCCAGGTAACAAACAACCTTTACATCACCCCTTAAAAAGTCAAGCAAAAGCTTAACAAATATGCCGGTCTCTCCTGTACCATATATGCATATTCTAGAATTTTCTGATATTTCTTTAAAAATTGATGGCATATTAACTTAAAAAATTTTTAAACTATCTGATTATTCCATAACCTAATAACAAAGAAACAACAGCAAAGGTAATTGCTATAATCCCGGTAAGTTTATTCAATCCGGCTTCTACACCCTTTTGGCTAGAAAATAATTGAGCAGCATCACCCATTGCACCAAATCCACTACCTTTTGGTGAATGTAATAAAATCAACAAAATCAATAATAACCCTGATACAATTTGTATTATTTGGAAAAAAGCTAACATCAGTCCTCCTGCTCATATTTTTATCTACTTATGAATTATATTAACATAAAGCACAAATTTACACAAAAGGTTATTCTCATTACTTTTTTAAGATTTATAGTCTAAGTTCTGTTAAAAAATTTGATAATAAGCTATACATAGGCGCATTAATAGACAAGTCAATTTGGACGTATAGCATGGCACCAACTTGAAATATAATTGATATTATTTCTTCTAATGCTACAATGAAAATGATTTTCATTTTCATTAAGGAATTAACAAAAGATATTGGGAGATCACTTAAATGGCAAATTTGAGGAGCAGCTTAAATACATTCGGTAAATATATAGACCAACCTGCAATAATAAAAGGACTAAATAATACAGTACCAGTAGCCTCATCAATAGTGGCATTGTCTTATACAGCTTATGATACATATAAAGCTCCTAAAGAGGAAAAAAAGAAAAGAGCTGTTAGAAATTTGCTCATAACCGGCTTTACGTTGGCCTCTGCTTTTATTGCAACAAAAGGACTAAAAATAGGCGGAAGAAAAATCATAAAAGGCATATCAGAAGAGTGTCATCATTCTCACCATCACCATGGATGTTGTCACTCTGGCGGCCATAAACACTTAAAACCTATTGATCAAGTTTTAAATCAAGTGGAAGATATAAAAATTAAAGGATTAATAAATAAAGTAAAAGGAGAAGAATATTTAAATCTAAGCCAAGTCGCAGAGCTAAATAAATCATTGGAAGAGTTAGCTCCCGGTAAAAGGCTTATAAGTAAAGTTATACCGGATAATCATATTCACACACCAAAGGAAATGTTTTCTGAACTCTGGAAATTAACAAAAATTGGGACTTTGCCTATTGTAGGAGGCATAGTTGGCGGTCTTATAGCAGATAAAGTAAATGGTGAAGACATAAGTAAAACCTCAAAAAATAAAATTAAAGAGGGGCTTTATCAGTATATGGCAAATATAACTTTATGCAATGCTGGAGCAGGCGTTGCCCTTTTTGGCTTAAACAGGTTAAATGTAAAATCAAAAGCAATAAAATTTGTTGGTATGTTAACGGGCGTAATGACGGTGGGTGTTTTATGTGGAGGAACAATAGCAAATTTTATATGCAAAAATTTTATAAGCCCCCTACTTGGAGATAACAGTAAACCTGAAGGCCGTAGTCTTAAGCACCACCACCATCAACATATTCACGATATGTTCAAAGATGTTAATGCAGAGAGAAAGCCTGAACTGCTAGATCTTGGATTGCATATTGACGATGTAGCGTCTGTTGGCTTTTTATCAGGCTTAAAATGGATAGGTCCTATATTACCGGCTTTGTATTCAATTTCTGGTTTCCGTGCAGGAATAGGGTATAGAAATAATGATACCTCTACAAATCAAAGTAAAGCCAAACTTAACGATACTCCTCTTAAGTTTGTGTATGGACCAAACATTAAAATTAAATAGTTTTTGATATTTTCCTTTTATCTCTACATATTCTATAATAATAATGATTTCCTTAATTTAGATTATTTTATTTTTAGTATGTAACGAGTAAGATTATTTATACTGCTCAATAAATTTAATTTAAGACTTGGATGTAGTTGAATTGAATACAACAGAATTTTTGACACAAACGCAAGAGCTTGCCATATTTGAGTTTGATTTAAACGACGAAAGTTTAAATACTATAAACAATGTAGCAAAAGAACTTTTAGAATATGAAAGTTCAAAAAGCTATAATATTCAAGATATTTTTGATTTTAGAATTACTAATATACTTAAAATATTAGAAACTCAAAATGAAACTTCAGAAATAATAAACTTATTAAATAAAGACAAGCTTTGCACTATTACCAAAACACTATTTTTCAAAGAAAAAAATAAGATAAAAGCTCTTTCTTTTCCTCTAAATCAAAGTTTTTCTGATAAACAAATACAAGGCAAATATCAAAAAACTCTCAAGTCTATAGCCCAAATACAAAATTTAGATTTAGAGTTTGATGAAATTTTAGAGCTTGTATTAAACCATATCAAAAATATTATTAACTATGATAAATCAATAATTTTGTTTATTGACGGAGAAAATCTGGTACTAAAAGCATCAAGAAATATTTTAGACTGCTTAAATAACGAACATAACATTATAGTCTCCCAAAAGTCAGAAATTTTTCAAAAACTTAAACAAAATAAATCAACAATTTATCAAAATATCCAAAACAGCTTGGACGACAACCTATTAAAAGATTTGGATTTAAATATAGAAAACCCACATTCTTTTTTAATATCCCCATTATCGATAGGTAATAATATTTTTGGTGTAATAATTTTAATTAAAGAACAAACAGACTTTTTCTCTAATGAAGACCTTAAAATAATGGAAGTTTTCACCTCTTCAACTGTCAATTGCATAAAAAACTCAGAGTTAAATGATCTATTTAGAATGCAACTGTCAATCTTAAAAGAAAACTTCTTAGAAAAAACCAAAGCCCTTGAGCTTATAAAAGAGCAAAACCGCAAAATGGTCGAAGCAGACAGGCTAAAAAATGAATTTCTTGCAAATATGTCTCACGAATTAAGAACGCCACTAAATGCAATTATTGGTTTTTCTGAAGCGCTAAAATTAAAAATCTTTGGCGGATTAAACGAAAAACAAGACGAATACGTAGGGGATATACATGCTAGCGGGATACATCTTTTAGGAATGATAAATGATTTGCTGGATATTTCTAAAATCGAAGCAAATCAAATGCAAATATTTAAAAAAGAATTCTGCGTGCTAAATGCAATAAAAGAAGTTATGAACGTAACATCTGCACTTGCAAATAAAAAGCATATAAAAGTAAATCTAAATGTAGATATTACACAAACTATTATAAATGCGGATTTTCAAAGATTTCAGCAAGTAATGTATAATTTATTAAGCAATGCAATAAAATTTTCTCCTGATAATGAAGAAATAAATATAAATTTAAAAGAAGAAGATAACACTATTGTATTTAGCGTTGAAGATCGCGGTATTGGAATAAGCACTGACCATCATAAAAAAATATTCGATAAATTTCATCAAGTTGATAGCTCCTATACAAGAAAACATAGTAGCACAGGATTAGGGCTTACTATCACCAAAGAATTGGTAGAAATGCATAATGGCAAAATTTGGGTAGAAAGTGAGCTTGAAAATGGAGCTACATTCTATTTTACTTTACCAATAAAAGGGTAATAATAAGATGGACACCAAACATCACAATGGAACTATATTAATAGCAGAAGATAATCCAACAAACATGAAGCTTATTAAAGATATCCTGGAGTTTGAAGGATATAATATAATCGAAGCTCACGATGGTAAAGCTGCTCTGAACATGATTAGAAAATGCAAAAATGATATTGATTTAATTTTGCTGGATATTCAATTGCCGGAGATAAACGGATTCGAAGTCATAAAACTTTTAAAATCAGACGATACAACTAAAGATATCCCTATTTTTGTTGTATCTGCACATGCAATGGAAACTGATATAAAAAGAGCTCTGAATGCTGGTTGTAATAACTTTATAACCAAACCGATAAATCTTGAAAGTTTTGTAGACAAAATTAATTCATTCTTCCTGCATGCAATTCACAAATAAATAAAAAAATTAATTATATAGCATAGTATCATAACAAAAAGGTTTAAATAAAAAATTAATTTTAAGCCTTTAGAGGCATTCAAAAGAATTTTTAAAATCTTAAAATAAACAGTACCAAATAATAATAGTACTGGAGGAATGATTATGGCATTTGGTATAGCTTCTGTTACTCACGCACTAGAAGGCGTGCACTTCCCTAAAACTAAAAATGAGCTTATAAAAGAATATGGAAATAAAGAGATTGAATTTAGGATGGGACAAAAAGAATGTCTAAAAGAAATACTACAAAAAGTCCCAGAAGAAAAATTCAATTCAATGGCAGATGTAACACATGCCGTACATGAACTTTATACATAGATTATACTCCTGCCTATTAATACATTTAATTTATTAATTTTAATAGGTTTCTACCAATAAAAAAGAGGCTGTTCGTAAAACAAAGGGCAGCCTCTCCCTTTTTAAAAATTCTTCTTAAGAGTTTATTTCTGAGGCAATATTAAATATTATCTAACTCAGGTCGAAGAAGAGTTAATTTGGAATATGTCTAAGGCACTTGAATTTACAGCAGATACAGCTGCCATAAAGTGTCAAGCACTTTGCAATATAGAGCAGCCTTCTTGTTATTTGACTACGGCTGGCACAAATAGTTTATCACCACATTTTAAATAAAATCCTATAGAGTCGTGGTCATTAGGCTTATTAAACTCATAAGTTAAATAATACTTTTCATTGGTAACAAGCCCATCACCGGAATTTAAAAGGAGTTCTTGGAAGCGAGCTACTTTTTGGTTTTTAAGTAATATTGCCTTCAATCTGCATCCTGTTAGTGGAACATCGCTAATGTTTTTTACTTTTACTTTTAGTTTAGATAAATTAGGATTTACTTTTTTAAAGTGCATTATGCTAATTTCTAGGGGGCCAAATAATAGAGGGTCTGCTAATGCTGAGCTGCAAATAGCAAATGAGGCAAAAAGGGCGAGTAATATTTTTTTCATTTTTTAAAACTCCTCATAACTGTTAAGTAAATAATGGAAGCTTTTATTCCCTGCTTACCTTAGATTTAAACAAATAACCCTTAAACAAAGATGCCCTGGTAGGCTGTATTTAAATTTTAATTTAAGCTAGTACTTGTGGATTAAATAATCTTTAGAGTCAATTATGTTTGTCTGAACTGTAAATTGTTTTTTAACAATAATTTAAAAGAAAAAGCAAATTAATATCTCTAGCAATATTTAATTATTTTCTGTTTTTATATATATATTACATTTTACTTATTTTACTTCATTATTTTAGACAAGTAGCAAGAGAAGTCATCGTTACATATTAAATTATAAGTATTTATTGTCATAACGTTAGTACTTATGAAAATAAGTTAGCCGTTTAAAATATTTTTCAGGCGAATTATTTGTGTAAAAGCTAATAAAATAAATTATTCTTTATCTAAGAATAATCTGAAATTTATTAGATTGACAATATAGTATTTATTTAATATTTGTATTTAATAATATTACATTGTTTTAGCGCATTTATCTATTAAGGAGAATTGATATGACAAGTATAAGTTCATTTACCAGTGGTTTTGATTTGACAAAAAGAATAAATGATATTGATAAGAGCTACTTA
The DNA here is from genome assembly GCA_028277625.1 of Candidatus Gastranaerophilales bacterium. Lineage (GTDB taxonomy): Bacteria > Cyanobacteriota > Vampirovibrionia > Gastranaerophilales > JANQFW01 > JANQFW01. The sequence goes on from JANQFW010000103.1 coordinate 15,954, forward strand.
GAGCAAAACGCAAAAGGGCAAAGTGTATTTCACTCAGCTCAAGGGACTGGGGGGGAAGAGTATAGCTTGACTCAAAAAGCAATTGGTAAAGAAAAAGCAGATAGCTCTATTTTGGGAGACTTTGGAAAGTGGTCTACACTTGGTCAAACGTCTAAGTCATCAAACGGTAAAGCTACTAACACTTTTAAAGGCAGTATTGGGCAAGAAGCTGTATTAGGGCAAACCGCTAAAGGTAAGAAAAAATCAACTAATATTGCTGATGTAGAAGCAGGTACTCCAATGTCTAAAATTTACCAAGAAGCTTTTGGACCTAATCCAGAAAATAAGCTGAATGCAAAAATAAGCAGTGGTGATGTACGTCAAACTGCTTCAGGTGGAACAAATACAGCAAAGATTACTGGTGATAATAATCGATATGAAGGTCGTGCAGGCAAAGGAGGCACTAATAATTTGGATCTGAAAGGTAATGAAAATGATGTAATCTTAAAGGGCAAAAACAGTAATATAAATGTTGAAGGTGATAAAAATAATATAGAAGCTAAAGGAGCAGTTAAAGGAACAGTTAAAGGTAAGAAGACTAATGTTAACACTGGAAAAGGCGATAATGATTTAGTTGCAAGTGGCAAAGGCACATATGTAGATACAGGTAAAGACGATAATGATAGCATTACCCTTAAGGGTAGAAACGCTAAACGCAGCAAAGTAGAAGGATATGAAACTATAAAAGGTGGAGGCGGCAATGATCTTGTATGGAATGATAAAGAAGGTAAAAAAGGCAGATATGTAAATAAAGAAAAGTACGAGAAAAAACAAGCTAAAGCTGCAGAGCAGGAAAAAGAGAAGACCCAAGAACAAAAGCCAGAATCAAAGCCCGCACAAAAGCCAGAAAAAAAGTAAGATAAAATTTTTATTTAACTGTTATAATTCCTGTGATACTTTAAGTTTATTGCCAAGCTCTAATGCTTGGCATAGCTTATACAAAAAAGTTTAAAAGGAGAAGTTATATGGCACAAATAGATCTATCAACAAGTGGTAAGGGAGTAACTGAGAAACAAATTACTAATGAAGAAAGTTATATAAATCAAACAGGAGTGGGTGATATTGTGCTTCAAAGTGCTAAAGGAACTGCAGGGGAAGAGCTGGAGTTTTATCAGGCAATACAAGGCATTGAGGCAGCAATAAACGATACTGAACTAGACGTGGGAAAATGGGCTAATCTAAATCAAACAGCTAAAGCAGAGAAAAAAGCAGTTAATGTTTTTAGTGGCTCAATGGGTGCAGAATCTAACCTTGGTCAAACTGCGCAAGGCAAGAAAGCTGTTAATAAAGCTGATGTAAAAACAGAAGCACCAATGTCTAAGGTTTATCAAGAAGCACAAGGATCTAAGGCAAGTAATGAGATGAATGTAGAAATAAGCAGTGGAGATCTAAAACAAGAGGCTAAGTGGGGCAATAATATAGCTATAATTAAAGGCGATAACAATCATTATGAAGTTATTGCTGGTGAAAAAGGCCATAATGATATTATAGTTGATGGAAATGATAATTTTATAAAAATATGTGGCAAAAAGAATAAGGTAAAAATTACAGGCAATAATAACACTATAGAGTCTAGCAGACCCATTAAAGGTAAATTTATAGGTGAAAATAATAAAATTAATGTAAAGTTACAAAGCAAAGCTAAATATATAAATAAAACAAAATTAGATATGGAAGAAGCAGAGAGTGTTGAACAATAGCCATCTGAAGTGAATAAAACTACCTATTAATAAAGTAATTAACTTAAAAGATATAAAAAGAGGCTGTCTAAAAAGTAATTTTTTAGCAGCCTCTTTATTATTATGCGTATGCGCTATAAATTTTTTATCCTTCATTTATTTAGCAATTAAATCAGAAAAATAACTAATTTGATTAGCAATTATTACCATTTATTTGTTTTTATATATATACATACCATTGTATTATTCATAACTTATTTAAAAAGTTATAAAAAGTTAGAGGTTCCATAACAAGATCAGCATTTACATATCAGTTAGTATATATAATCTACAGTTAGCATTATACGTCAGTTAGTATTTATAGAATTTATATCTCAGCTACATAGAGCATTATTTATATGATGCTTTAATTTTAAACCTATTTTTCTAAACTAGGCGGATTACCTTATTAACTGAGGAGTTTAAAAGGAGAAGTTATATGACAAACATAAATAAACTATTTTCTACATCATCAACATCTAGTACAGGAGCTAACTCAGAGGCAATAATAAAATCTAGGGGCTCAATCAATTCAGGTAATGTAAAGTCTAAAACATATGCAAAAGGCAATGGAGCTACAACATCAGAGCAAGAATCTACAGGCAAAAATGTATTTAATAAAGCTTTTATGCAAGGGGGCGATGATTCCTTCTCACGTCAAACGGGAGAAGGTCGAAGTTCCGTTTTTAATAAGCTGTTTGCTCAGCAGGGTGATAATTCCTTTACTGATCAAAGAGCAATAGGTAAAAACTTTGCAGCTAATATGGGAAAAGTATTCCAAGAGGCAAATGGTGTATTTGGACAGTTTGGAAGTGCTAAAAATGTATTCAACTTTGGAGCTGCAAAGCAATGTGATAATTCTGGATTTTTACAAATGGGTGCAGGCAAAAATGTTTTAAACGCAGGATCTGCAGAGCAATGTGATAATGGTAAATTTATTCAAGAAGCATATGGAAAAAAATTCGCAGGTAATATTGGCAAACTAAATACCGGTGATGGTGGATTAGCAGAGCAAACAGCAAGAGGCAAAAATGCATTTAATGGACTTAGGGCAGAGATGGGCCAAGGTGGCACAGTTTGGCAATCTGCAAAAGGCAAAAATGCAGGTAATGCACTTAATATAAAAGCAGGAGATAACTTAGCTGTAGGCCAAGAAGCAAACGGTAAAAATGCAGCAAATATACTTAGAGCAAGTGCAGACAATTCAGAGTTTATTCAACATGCTCCAGGTGGTACTAACGTTGCACAGATAAACGGAGATGTCAATGAATATACAGCTGGTACCGCAAACTCTGGCGAAAATAAGCTTCAGCTTAATGGAAATATGAATAAAGCAAAAACAAATGGAGATACTACGGCCCAAATTAACGGAAATAACAATCAGCTAACTTCATTTGGTCCAACCACTACACAGGTAAATGGGGATAATAACGAAGCACATTCACTTGGTCCAGCTAATACACAATTGACAGAGGGTGCTGATAATAACCTAGTAACCTCAGCCGGAGGTGGTACGGTAGATGTACAAGGTAATCATAACGCAATAGCCTATGATGGACCTACTATAGCAAATGTAGAAGGAAGTCGTAATGCAGCAGCTATCAATGGTCCAAGTGTAGTAAATGTTGGTGGTGAAGGCAATACAGTCGTAACCGAAGGTGACACAGCTGCAACAGTTGGAGGCAAAGACAATACTCTAGTTACCGGCAACGGTGATGACGTAGTTTATATTGATAAAAATGCTAAAGGAGCGCAAGTATCAGACACTGGAAAAGATGATCATGATACTTTAGTCTTAGGCGGTGGTAGAAAGAATAAAAATAGAGGCACTCAATATGAAGGCTTTGAATCTGTACAAAATAGAAAAGGAAAAGATCTTATCTGGAATGGTAAAGAGGGCGACAAAGGCCGATATGTAAATAAAGAAAAATACGAAAAAAGACAAGCCAGAAAAGAAGCCAGAGAAGCCGAAAAAGCCCAAGAAGCAAGTTAAACCTTTAAACTTATTGTTAATCTCTTTAGCCTTATGTGATTATACAATTCTAAATAAAATACTAAACCGGTACCGAGTCAAATTTGATTAGGTACCGGCTTTTAAAGTATAAAAATTTTAAAAAAATATAATGCTTGTATAATAAGGCTTTTGGTCTTTTTTATTTATTAATTAATTGTTTTTTTAAATTAATTGGCAATTTTCAGAAGTTGTTGGTTTTTATATAATTAGTCAGAGTGTTCCAAATCAGACAAACCCAATTAGGTAGTATAAATAACAATTTATATTAAAAAAATGTCCTTTCCCAAAGATAGAGCTAATATCCATAATTTAAAAAGAGTAGAAGTAGTAAAGTAGACGTAGAAAAGATTTTATTAAAAAATTTTTAAGCATTTATTTATACTAACTCTAAAAAGACTAATTAGAAATTTAATTGATGAGCAGTATAAATAAATATGCAAAAATTTTTTAAGATAAAAGAATGAAATTATAGATAAAAGCCTGTCAAAATTACATTTATTATATTGAGTACCCCCAGACCTTTTATTGGTTATTAAAGTGTATCGTTTACTATTGAGCTATTAACATAATAAGGAGAAAGTTGGTATGGCAGATTTATCAAGACTTCCATATGTATCAATAAATGCAAAAGCAAAAAGCACAGGTGACAAAAATGCAAAATCAGAAATTAATGCAAAAGCTAAAATAGATAAAAAGGGGAATGCTAGGTCATTTGTCTCTGTGTTAGGTAATGATGTTGCTGATTGTCATCAGGATACTAAAGGACAAACTGTATTTAATCAGGCTAATGTGGAAGCTGGAGAAGGTTCGTTTATATCTCAAATTGCTAGAGCTAAAGATTTTGGCGTTAATATGCTTGATGCAAAAACTAGTGGTTCTGATATTTTCCAAAAGGGTGACTTAAACATTGCAAAAATTACTGGCGATGATAATGTATATGAAAGTGATACCAACGAAAAAGGTTTAAATGTTCTTGAAATAGATGGCAACGGTAATGCTGCTACTACAGATGCTTCAACTTTAGCTATTGTAGGCGGTAAAGATAATAAATTAAATACTGGTGATGGTGATGATGTAGTAATTGTAAATTCTGATTCTGCGCAGATAACCGATTCTTCTAAGGATGACCATGATATTGCAATAATTGATGATAAGGCCAGAGGCAATAAGATTGAAGGTTATGAAACCATAGTGAGCAAAGATGGTAAAGAGCTTGTATGGGATGAAAAACAAGGCAAGTATATAGAAAAAGGCAAAGCTGAGTCAGATGAAGGGTCGCACGGCAAATCAACTAGTGCAGATAAACCAGCTTTTGCTTTTATTGGATTTGCTGGTAATCCTGACTCAAATAAAGCTCAGTCTACAGAAGCACCAACTTTCGGTATTATTGGGTTTATACCTGGTAATGAAGCAAACAAGTCTACTGAGAATATTTGCGAATATTCTCAGTCTAATTCTACTCAGTCTGATGCATTCTCATTCGAAAAATTATTTGCGATGTTTGCTGCGCTGTTTAGTATGTTTAACTTTTTAGATGCATAACAATTAAAAAAAAATTGAAAGTTAATTCTCAAAAAATAAACGAGCTATAGTAATAAAATTAGTAAAAAACGCCGGCATCATTTTCAATGCTGGCGTTTAAAAATTGCAAAATATTTCCTGTTAATTTTTATAAAGCTTTTCTAAAAAGCTGTTATAAATGTGTAACCACGTGGAATAAAATTATATAGATTAAATTTTCATTTTTTTCTACTGGAGTAAAATATAAATGAGTAAGAAAGAATGCTTATGCTGTTGTTGATGTAATGCTTATATTAATAACAGTTTTGTGTATATTCATTTTGTCAGTAGGACTGTTTGGAAGTACTCTAGCTGATATTTTTAATAATGGGAACGTAAAATTAGGCTTTAATAATAAAAGAACAGCTTTTGAAGAAGATAAAAATGCAGAGCTTAGTAACACGGTCTTGAAGTATCAAGATTTGGAAATTAAAAGTCCTATAGAAGAACACATAAGAAGTCTATCATCAAAGTCAGAGTTTATTGAAACTTTAGGCGGTAAAGGCAATATAAGTGAAATAACAAAATTAATTAGCTTGCACCTTGATCAAGTTAAAGGCTTAGCAGAAAAAATTCCTGATAATCCAAATTACTCTGATTTTATACAATCTATAACAGATTATAAGAATTCTATAGATACTTATACTTCTTATGACGATCAACTTGTAACAAGTGAAGATGACCCTTTGACAAAATTGATTAATGATTTGGACATAGCTGTTGATATTCAACGCAATGGTGCATCTGCTACTAACTTAGAAAGTGCTACAGCAAAATTATTAGAAAGCTTGCAAGATGGTCAATTTAAAAATTTGCTAAAAACATATACAGATGACATTATGAACCTTGGATCAAGCATAGATTATCATATTGACAGCAGGTTAGGCGAAATAAATTTGTTAGAAGGTGAAGCAGCTACTTATAATGGTAATAACTATACAGATGCGGCAACTATTTTTAAATTAAGACAGCTAAATAAAAAGTTTCAAACAATTGTAGAAAATCTTAAAAAAAGTAATGGAGGGACATTTGATAATCTCTGTACAGATGGTGATAATATTTGTTTAAGGGACAAAATTTTGCCCTATTTTGATAACATAGACTTTGTATTTGATAATTTAGCTGAGGAATGTAACTACTCGGGTCAACTTGATCCGTACAAAATGGATCAAATTAGCTGTAATCCTGATATCTTTTATAATACTTATGATCAAGATGGAAAGTATCTTGAAGGTGACGGGCTAACTGCAGGATTTTTTGGAGGTTTTACACTAACAGACGGTACTTTAATTAGGGTAGAACGTTATCATGAAGGTTGTACGGCAGGAAAGTATTCAATATATAAAACTGGAATCTGCGCTAGAATAAAATTTGAATTTAATGGTGTTCAAGAACCCAATCACTTAGGGGTGGATCACTTTAAAACTGTTATTACTGAAAACGGAGGATTTGAAGTTTTTGGAACTGAAACAGATGTAGAAAAGGATTGTACTATAAATGATAACTACTGTGGAGCATTTTTCTTAAATAATGATATGGAGCTTTCTGAGTTGTTAAAGCAATTAAAAGCAATACAGCAAAGTAATTTATCTAATGAAAAAAAGCTTGCGATCGCTAAAGCTGTTAATGTTTATAGAAATGGTAGTTATAATGATATTGCTTCAAGCTCATATAATTCAGAATCATTATGCTCTTCTATAGGGGCTACAGCTGAAAAGGATATTTGCAATTTTGAGCTTGATTTTAAAGTAAATTTATTAAGATATTAAGCTTAGCACTTATTGTTAAAACTTTTATATAACTTCTATATTAATACAAAATTTTAAAAATCCTTTATTTATTAATATATTTATAATATTTTAATAAAGGGTTCAAATCAATATAAAAGGATTTTTAAAATGCCAAGATTATCATTGCCAACACGGTTTTGCAAACAAACATTTACGAAGATAAAAAAAGTAAAAAGTAATGATGGCGCAATTATAAAAGAGTATAAAGAATATAAAAAATATAAGGATAGGAGTGATACATTTGTTTTTAAGATTAAAAAATATTGTGACGGGACAACATATGCTTATACAGATAGAAATGGATCAACTCTGTTTAGGTCAGCAAATGGAAAGATAAGCTTGTTACCTGGTTGGATTGACCTTAAAAGGGAGATCCCTAGCAGAAGAGTAGCTTTAATGTTGGAAAAATTTGAAGCAAGACCAGACAATGCTATGGGTTTTAAAGAATTTGTAGCAGCATTTTTTAATCCTAAAAGATCGCCACAAGAAGCAATACCTAAAAAATCAAAGTTTCCAGCATATGACGAATTGCCTGCAAATCTTCAATTAAGACATATATTTATTGAACCAATACCTGAAGGAGTAGGGGCTAAAGATCTAGGCAAGAGGATTGAAGAAGCCTGGCAGGGAGTACGTAAATTTGGCCCTGTAGAAGGCCTAGATATATAGACTATTTAGAATAGAATGCTAGCAAATAAAAAGCTAATAATGAAGAAATTAAATGGAGACATTGGCTTATACGACATGGCGCAAAATCGATTTTGGGGTATTCAAAAGGTTTTAAAGAGTTTGTAGGGCATTATATAACTACCTGATAAACCTAAAGTTAAAACACTTAAATCAATACCTGAGTCTGAAAAAGTTAAGCCGGTATTTAAAAATATAAAAACACCTGGTACAATAGAGACAGAAATAAACAAGCTAGCTCTTCGACTGAGTGCAACAAAGAGATAAACAAATACATGAAGCTATTGATAGATTAGTAAAATCATCTAAAAGAGAGGTAAGTATATCTGGTCTAATGCGTATTTTTTGTTGTAGAAAACCTTGAAATATTTTATCTTGATTAAGGAGAAGAGATGTTAGGCCACTATGAAATATTGAAGTATGCGATTTTTTTTATTGGTATTTGCTTAACATTCAGCACGGCTTATTCAATAAATATAAAAAAAGATCACTCTTTATCTTTTAAATATTTTACAAGTATTTTAGGCTTGTTAATCTTATTAATATACCCGGCTTTGTTTTTCTTTGGGGACAGGCTTTTTGGCTCAATTCCACTAAGCCCGAATGATTTTAGGGGCTTTTTGCCGTATACTTCAATATATCTGATTGTCGTCGTATTCAAATATGTCTCCCTGCAAATAGAAACAATAAAAAATCCCCCTAAAACAACTAATTACAAAGCAGTATTTTTATTCGCCTTTTTTATCCCGCATTGCGTTTGGGAACCTGAAAAATTTGTTCTAAAAAATAATAATAAGGATAAAAAATACCATTTTAAGCGAGTAGGCTTATCATTGTTGCAGTATAGTTTATTTTGGTTTGTATTTGTAGCATGTGTTAATTTTGTTCCGCGTTTGTTGTTTAATAGCCCCTTACCCGATGATGTTTTTGCAACAAGTTTAGATATAAAATGGCTTTTGCCTTTAGTTATGGGCTCAGGTGTAACAACTATAGCGCTTTTTATAATGATTGCAAATATTTTAAGCTTGCAAGTTGCTTTTTATAATATTTTTGGTAATTTGAACTTTAAATACTTTCAGGATAAGCCATTTTTAGCTACTTCAGTCGGTGACTTCTGGAGACGGTGGAATTTATGGGCTGGTGACTGGTTTAATAAATACTTATATAAGCCCCTAAGAAGAAAACATAAGCTTAGTCACACTGTTTCTGTTTTTATTGTATTTATTTTTTCTGCACTGATACACACTTGGAGTATTGCTTTAATTAATATCAAAATAGCCTGGGTTGCCTTTTGGGTTTTTATCGCAAACGGCATCGTTGTTATCTTAGAGCAACCTGTTTTAAAAGCTTTTCCGTTTATATCTAAGCTGCCTTCTTTTGTCAAATTTATATTTACATTATTGTTTTTAGCCTTTACGCTTGGCTATTTTGGCTTGTGCTTTGGATAAAACTTTTAATTTTTAATAATAGCCTACAAATAAATCTGAACCTTTGGCTATCTTGCAGCCCAGTAGAATAGCTTCTTTCATGCTGTGATGCTTGGCAATGTATTGATCAGCAATATTAAACGCAGTGCCATGGCTAGGCGATGTCCTTATTACAGGCAAGTTTATAGATGTATTCACTGTTGATTCTAAAGCAATGGTTTTAATAGGTATCAATCCTTGATCATGATAACAAGCTACATAAGCATCATATGGCAATGGCTGATTCATAAAATAAGGCCTACAAGCATTATACCAAAGGGTATCTCCAGGGAACGGCCCTTCTATATTAATTCCGTATTTTGAACGTAAAATATCTATAGCAGGTATTAAAATATCCAGCTCTTCTCGTCCTAATAAACCCTCTTCTCCGGCATGTGGGTTTAATCCACACATTGCTATTTTGGGGCTATTTTTTCTAAAATTATTTAGTAGTGCATTGTTTAGCTTGAATATAGATTGAACAACGCCATCAATGCTTAAATTGTCTACGATATTCTTTAGCTCAACATGTCGAGTTAACAGCATAACTTTAAAATCATTTGCTACAAATAGCATTTCTGGGTCGTAGATATTGATGCCATCTTTGTAAGTGGCAAAATAATCTTTCATCACTTCAGTTTGCCCGACGAATTTATATCTTGCCATATTCATAGCTGTTTTAGACACAGGAGCGGTAACAATAGAGTTTATTTTATTTTGTTCTACAAGCTCACAAGCTCTTATTAGGGCTTTGTAAGATATTTCACCTGTATGTGCAGAGTAGTGGCCTATTTTTATCTCGGAAAGGTTTGCAGGTATATCAATAATTTCAAGATTTTTTAACAAGGTTAAGCCTAAAATTTCAGCTGTTCGCTGAAAAATTTCAGTTGGTCCAATTAATAAATAATCTGATAAATTATCTCTTAATTCGTTTAGTGATTTTAAAATTATTTCCGGGCCTATGCCTGCAGGGTCACCGATTGTTATTGCTGTTTTTTTCATTTTTTTATGTCTTAAAATAGTTATATAAATTGATTATAGCACAGATCGGAGTATTCTAATTTTTTTCTTGATGGCTTAATATAAACTTAACTATGTTAGTTAACGTGTTTGACCCACCAAGGTTGCCTGATTTTGTAACAATCCATTGTGCTTTATAGTCCAGACAAAGAGGTATGACCGGCTCAACTTCATCAATTAACTGCAAATGCTTGCTATCAATCTCATAGCAACACTTAAATGATGTTTCGCCTCCTAAAAGGATTAACACTACATTATTATTTTCTTTTTCTACAATATTTTTGGTTATTTTGGAAAGATTATCGCTAATTACCCCCGCTACTTTTTGTAGTTGAATGTCGTTTTCGTTAGCATAAGCAATAGTCTTGCTTGTATCTCCATCTAAAGGGGTAGAATATAATAAAACAAGCCTTTCTGATTCTATTCTTTCGCAAATTTTATCTATAATTTCACTGCTTGGGTCATTAAGCAATTGTTCAGGCTTAAGCTCTAATGCATAAGCCTCAATCTCGTCAGATTCGATGAATTTTTTTATTTGAGTTCTGTTTAAATCGGTAGTGCTACCTGAAACTATTAATATTGGCATTGACGGTATTGTTTTAGCAATATGCTGGTGCTTCATTTCTGGTAGCCAAGATTTGGTTAGCGCTTGAGCTAAACCAGCTGAGCCACAAGGGAGTATATCAAGATTAGATTTTTCAATAGCTAGGGATATCTGCTCCATATCTGTTGTAGAAACAGCATCGATTACTATTAATTTTTTCTGTTTTTTTACTAATTCTTTTAATTCAACAAGTATAGGACCTGCACCTCTCATTACTGTTTTTAGTTGTATATGAGCAACCAGGTCTGGATCTTTTATTTGTTGCTTTAATAGCGTTGGTATATGAGATTCGCATATAGGAGATTGAGGGTCTCTTGCTACTTCAGTTCTTTCTATGGGCACACCTTTTAATAAGTGATATCCGCCTACGGTTGTTCTGCCTTCTGAAGGGAATGCTGGAACTATAACAGCAGCATCCCAATCTAAAGAGTTTAATACTGTTAAGCATTCGTTTGCAATATTACCCCTTAATGTAGAATCAATCTTTTTATAAAGGTAGTCTACATTTAAGCTGTCCACTAGTACCTTTGCAGCTTGAGCAACTGTTTCAACAGCTTCTTCAGGTTGAGCATTTCTTGTTTCTGTACTGATGGCCCAAGCTTGGGTATTAGCTGTACCTGGAGGTATAACCGAATAGTCCAACAAAATTTGTGTATTACAACCGCTAATATGAAATTGAAGGGCTGTATCATTGGCTCCAGTTAGGTCATCTGCTATTATACCAATTGTATTAGTTCTAATATTCATAATTAAAACCCGGCAGCTGCCTCATCCCTTTTTCCACCTAGCATTTTTATGTTGGAACCTCTGATAAAATATCTTTCTCTTTGGTTGCCTTCGTTATCTGTCCATTTGCTAATGTCAAGGCGACCGTCTATGGCCACTAAACGTCCTTTTTTTACATACTCTCCTGCTACTTCAGCGTTTTTATCCCACAACTCTATATTGAACCAGTGGGTCTTGTCTCCTTCTTTAGTCCATATGTTAACGGCTACTGATAATGTTGTCTTTACTTTACCTGATTCAAAGTATTTCATCTCAGGGTCTTGACCAACTCTTCCTACAATAACAACACTATTAATCATAATTTCCTCTCTTATTGTATGTTTAAAATACCGTTTATACTAACTTTAAAATATTTTTCAGATTATTCAATTGTCTCAACTCTAATAAAATAGCCTGTTCTATGAAAAGAGTAATCTGAAAATTTAATTAATGAGCAATATAAATATAAAACAATTTGTTTGTTGATTAGTTTTATCAATGTTCAACAAAAGTTTACCAGCTAAATTAAAAACAATCAAACTAATTTTTTACAAAGTTAAGTTCGATTGTTTAAAAATCTATTTAAGTATATGCTTTATATGTTTTACTTTTTGTCGGTTACCACAATTAAGTGCCAGCCGAATTGAGTTTTTATAGGCTCTGAAACCTTGCCTACATCAAGTATAAAAGCTGCTTGCTCAAATTCTGGAACCATAGCACCTTTACCAAAGAAACCTAGGTCACCACCTTGAGCGCCTGATGGACACTTTGAGTACTTACCTGCTGCTTCGGCAAAAGTTGTTTTACCTGCTTCGATATCTTGCTTAATTTCTTCAGCTTTTTCTTTTGTTGCTACCAATAGATGGCTTGCTTTAACTTGTTGCGCGTTTAACATTCTAAAATTTACCTCGTTATGGTCATATAGCTTTCTAGCAAATGTTTCATTATTATTGCACAAAAACATGCCAATTAACAAAAGTAAAATACTTAGAAAGTAAAAATTTTTTTTGCAAAACATAAATTTAAGATCCTCGATTGGATTAATATGTACGCAATAATTATAGCATATATTGGTTATTCTTGCTGGAGAATCTTTAATATTTTTTTAATTTTACTTCATTTTGTTTTTTTCTTTTTTTAGTCTTCGTCTGAAGTCTTTTTTCTACTTCCTCAAACGCTGCAACTATTCCTTTATTAGGGGTACCTCCCAGGTAATTAGGCTTTAAGTGAAAATTTTGTATATGCCCAATAAACTTGTCCGCAAAAGTATCTTTTAAAGATTTAGTAATTTTGACCTTAACTACCTTTGGGTTTTTAACAAACAAAAGCAGTATGCCTTTGTTATTATATTTTTTGCCTATTTGCCAGTTATCAAATAATTTACGTGCTACATCTTCAACTGATGCATGCCCCTGAAGATTTGGTAAAGTTACAATAACTACTTCTATGCCATATTTTTTTATTATGTCCTCACAAAGAGAATTTTTTCGGTATTCATCAACGCTTGTAAGTATATTTGCCCAGTCATAAACATATTTTTTACTTACAAGGCTAATAGGCCTTTTTTTAATATCAAAAGGCGCAATAATATTAGATGAGTTAGGGATCGCATTTATAAAAGTTACTGCAGCTATTATAAAGCTCAGTACAAATATGTATTTTACGTGTTTTCTATTCATTTTTTTAACTTAAAATTTAACTTTAAACTACAAACTACTCTTTATAATTAGGGTTATCAAAGTAAGCATGAGGGTATGTATAACTTTCTGAGAACCCGAGCCTTCTGTACATTTTTAAGGCAGGATAATTATCTGTTTCAACTGCTGCATTTAATTCTTGCGGAAAAATCTGGCCTTTATTTATAAGCGCAAGGACTTCCTCCAATGTATTTCTTAATATGTACTTTGCTAAGCCTTTATTTTTATGTCCGCTTTTTACACCAATTAAAGGTACATTAGCTAAAATTGGTGTGGCTAAGTTGCAAAAAACTATACCAACAGGCTTGCCTTCGTTTAATAAAATAGTTGTGGCCTTTGCCAAAAAATTGCCAAATAAACCTGATACTATATTATTTACTACTTGTTTTGCGCCGTCAAGATTTTTAAATCTTGGGTCAAATAGCGCATCTTTTGAATTTTTAAATGTCTCATAAATAATATCAGCTGCCTCATCAAAGTATTTATCATCCCATCCTGATATTGTGTAGCCCTCGGGCAGATTGTCGAGTTTTACCTTTTTTAAAATTTGGTAAGAAAGCATATCATCGAAGTTAAAATTAACTACAGCTTGCCCTACAAGCTTAAACTTAAAGTCTGAAGCTATAGTTTGAACAAATTTTTCTTGAATACCCAGCATAGGATAACTAATTAATTTCCAATCTGTTCTATCTTTAAATAAGTCTATAAACGCAGCTAATATTTTAGATTTTCTTTCTTTTACTCTTTCTTTATCAATAACGTGAATAATATTTAACTCTACAGATTTGTAGTTTTCAAAAACGTATATTAATAAAGCCTTGGGGGCTGAATTTTCGAATAAAACCATAGCATTTAAAAATTTGTGATTTATTGCTTCGCAAAAATCGCTATATTTAAGAGCTGGCATGTCCATTTTGTAATCTTTTTGGGATTGTACTTTAAAACTTTCGTAAAGATCTTTTATGTTTCCAACATTTGCTGAGTTTAACTCTTCTATAGTCACTATGATAGCTTCTGACATAATTTTAAATATCTCCTCTATTTAACGAGCAGTATAAATACTCTAAAATATTTTATTATATTTATGCGTTTTTAACAAATCAAGTTATTTTTAATATTATTGAATTTATACGAAATAAATAATTTTAATAAAACTTAAAATATTTAAATACTTTAATGTAAGACTAATATTTATTCTTTAATATATTATTAACCAAAGTAGATAACAGGAAATATATTTTATGAAAGATAAAAAAATTCTTATTATTGAAGATGAAGAAGATATTATAGAGCTTCTTAAATATAATCTTGTAAAAAGTGGCTTTAATGTTACTTATGTAATGTCTGGCGAAGAAGCATTAAACGCAGTAGCTAAAGAAAATCCTGATTTGATCCTTTTAGACTTAATGTTGCCGGGTATGGACGGATTGGAAGTTTGTAAAATTATAAAAAAAGATTCTGAAAATCTGCAAATACCAGTAATAATGTTAACTGCAAGAGGTGAAGAAGAGGATATAATAAAAGGATTGGAAGCTGGTGCTGATGATTATGTAACCAAGCCATTTAGTCCTAAAATTCTTTTAGCAAGGATTAAAACCGTATTAAGAAGAGATGGTAAAAGATACTATAACCCAGATTCAACTATTCAAATTGACAGGCTTACCATTAATCCTGAAAAGCACGAAGTAGCAATTGATGAAAGTCCTGTAAAATTATCTTATTCTGAATTTAAAGCTTTGCACTTACTTGCTTCCAATAGGGGATGGGTATTTACCAGATATCAAATTATTGATGCAATTAAAAGTGATGAGCACTGTGTTACAGACAGGACAGTGGATGTCTTATTAGTGGGGTTAAGAAAAAAACTTATGGAATTCAGCTCTTATATTGAAACTGTAAGGGGTGTGGGATACAGATTTAAGGATTCACAATAAATGAAAAATAAAAGATTATTCTGGAAGCTATTTAAATCATATATAATAATAATATGTGTATTTCTACTAGTTACAATAACTTTTACAACTACAACCTGGAGAAATTTTTACCTTGAAAGAGTTGCAACCGAATTAACTTCACAACTTTTATTGATAAAAAATGATTTTAAAAGCTCATTAGGCAATATTAATAAGAGGAAGATAAAAAATTTAACATATAAATACTCTGCCAAGATATCGTCCAGAATAACTTTTATAGGCATTAACGGTGAAGTTTTGAGTGATTCGCATTATGAGACTGAGCTATTGGAGAATCACGCTAATAGGCCTGAAATACAAAAAGCACTAAATGGTCAAATAGGAGAATCAATCAGGTATAGTAAAACATTGCAAAAAAAAATGATGTATATAGCAGTGCCTATTAAGGATAATGGAAAACTCGTGGGTGTTTTACGTAATGCAGTTACTATTAATTTTATCGACAGAAATTTAAGCGAAATATATAACAAAATAATCGTTACAACACTTATAACCTCAGCATTATTAGGTATAATTAGCTGGATTTTTTCAAAAAATATTAGTACCCCATTAGAATCATTGGCTGAGGGGGCATTAAAATTTGCGGATGGGGACTTAAACTACAAGTTATCCGTGCCTAAAATTAAAGAAATAGCAGAAGTTGCAATAGCAATGAATAAAATGGCTAAAAGGCTGGATAGCAGGATTAATAAAATTACCAGGCAAAAGCAAGAAAAAGAAGTAATATTTTCTAACCTTTCAGAAGGTATAATTGCTGTTGATAATGAAAAGGATATAAGGCGCTTAAATAAATCTGCTGCTGAAATATTGGGAATTAACTATATAGAAGATGCGCAGAAAAAAAGCATGTACGAAGTCATACATAATGAACAAATAATAAACTTTATTGAAGAAACCATAAACTCAGAAAGTGAATCATTAGAAAAAGAAATTTGCATAGTAAAAAATAGTAATTCTCTGCTTTTGCAGCTAAAAGGAATTACTATTAAGGATTCTAAAAATACAAAGATCGAAGCTCTATTTGTATTAAAAGATATAACCAGGATTAAACAATTAGAAAATATCAGAAAAGACTTTGTTGCTAATGTTTCTCATGAACTAAAAACACCTATAACTTCTATCAAAGGCTTTATAGAAACATTAAATGATGGAGCTTTGTCAGACATTGATACTGCAAAAAGATTTTTAGATATAATTTCAAGACATGCCAACAGGTTAAGTGCTATTGTTGAAGACTTGCTAAGCTTATCAAGGCTTGAGCAGTCAAATGAGACTATTGTGCTGGAGCCATATGGCTTAAAAGAAATATTGGCTAGTGCAATGCAGGAATGTGAAATAAAAGCAAAGGCAAAGAATATAGAGCTTGAGTTAATTTGCGCTGATGAAATACAAGCAGAGCTTAACTTATTGTTATTTGAGCAGGCCGTTGTAAATTTAATTATAAATGCTATTAAATACAGTAATGAAGATAAAAAAATAACTGTAAAAGCAGAAAAAAGCAATAGTTATATATCTATTGACGTTATTGACCAAGGATTTGGTATTGACTCGGAGCACTTGCCGAGATTATTTGAAAGATTTTATAGGGTTGATAAAGCTCGTAGCAGGAAACAAGGTGGCACAGGTTTGGGATTATCCATTGTAAAGCATATTGCACAAATTCATAATGGTTATGTGGATGTAAAAAGTATTCAAGGGTTTGGCAGTACTTTTAGCTTTTATTTGCCTTTAAAAGTAGAAGATACTAATATAACTGAAAAAACACCCTCTGAAATTGGGTGATTGTGAAATTTTTTAATTATAAAAACTCTAGCCTTCCTATTTTTTTGCAAAAAAAAACCCTTTGATAGGGTAAAATTTGATAGGAAGGGAATGTTGGGGAGTAAGTTTATGAAGCTAATTGATTGTACATATATAAAGTAATTTTTTGGCCAATACTTGCTTTTTAAATCTTAGAATTTTTTGAACATTTACAAAAATTAATAAAATTAAGGCAAAAAAAATTTTGTTTGAACTTGCTTGCTAAAATAGCAAATTTTTAAGTAGTAAATTTTAAATAAAAAACGTAGAATTAAATTTAGAAACAAGAAAATTTACTATTTTGAACAAACTTGAAAATCATGTGGATAATATATAATAATCATATTAAGAATAATATAATATATACAAATTTTATGAAATAATATGAAAAATAACCTGGGAAGGGGTAAAAACCAGCATGAAGGGGAAATATAAAAGTTTTTTAAAGATAGGCTTAATCAGCTTAGTAGCTGCCTTTGTATTAAAGGCATGTCTTGTAGCTGATATACCAGAGAATGATATAATAACCGAAAAAAATAACGAGAGTAAAAGTTTTGAAATAGCTTCGGTCAAAAGCGTACAGCCATTTAAGAACGTTAAAATTAATGGCGTGGACTGCATACAATCGCGAGGCGAAATTGGTAAATTTGGTGGAACGCTATACACGTCGACCATAGGAGAAGGTCCAAAAACTTTTAATCCTTGGAATGCAAAAGATGCAACATCCTCAACTATTGGAGAATTAATGTTTGATGGCCTTGTATCAACAGATCCATACTCAGGAGAAGTTGTACCTCAACTGGCAAAGTCTATAAAAGTACTTCCTTCTAATAAAGAATATATTATTACTTTAAGAAAAGGCATAAAATGGTCTGATGGTAAGCCCATAACCGCAAAAGATGTTGTATTTACCTGGAATGATATTATAATAGCAGGCTATGGCAATACAAGCATGCGAGATAATATTCTGGTTAACGGCAAAGCCCCTAAAGTAGAGCTTGTTGATGATTATACTGTCAAATTTACAACACCTGAGCCTTTTGCACCGTTTTTAAGAATATTAGGTCAAAGCATAGCACCTAAGCATATATTAGAACCTATTGTGAAAAAGGGTAAAAAAGAGTTTGCTTCTTTTTGGGGTGTAAGCACGTCACCTAAAAGCTTTGTGAGCAGTGGTAAATTTAAGCTTAAAAGGTACATTCCTGCACAAAGAATAGAATTCGTAAAAAATCCTGACTATTATATTGTTAATAAAAAAGGTCAAAAATTGCCGTACCTTGATAACTACATAATGTATATAGTTGGGGACTTAAACAACGAAGTTTTAAAGTTTGAAGCTGGTGATATAGACATTCTTGGGGTTCGCGGTAGTAATGTGGCAAGATTTAAAGAGCTTGAGAAAAATTCTGACTATAAAATGTATAACCTTGGTCCGGATACAGGAACAGCTTTTGTTGCCTTTAATATGAACAGGAAAAGAGATGAAAACGGTAAATTTTATGTGAAAGAGGCTAAACAAAAATGGTTTAAT